>JBCDKH010000238.1 GCA_038746835.1 Planctomycetota bacterium
AGCTGTGACAGTGGATGTGACGCACGTTTCGGTCCTGGCAAAACGTGACGAGATCGACAGCGCTCGAAAGGAGTGCGGTCACCCTTGCCTTCTGCTTGATCGAGCTTTCGTCGAGCGATCGCACGTAAGCGAGACCACGTGCGAGCTTGGGTGGCGATGCGAGCAGCCGCGCCGTCGACCCGACGCGTGGCGGCCAGATGTAGTGCGACTGGCTTCGTGCCTCTTCGGCAAAGTCGTGCCGACAAGCGTCGTCGGGCGGTTTCCGTGTGCTGATCAGATCGATGCTTGCCCCGGCCGACCGCAAGGCGACCACCTCTCGCCAGAAGAAGACGTGCGTTTGCGACGGGAACTCAGGCACCAGGATGCCGATCGCCGGCACGGCCGGTAACGCTTGCGCGACGTCGCCGTCAGTGTGGAGCGTGGGCGAGTTGGCAAACGCAATCGAACTCATGAAAGCAGTGTGGTTTCGAAGCGTGAAGCGCCCATCTCACACGTCGGACGTTTTGTCCAGCCCCGGTGGTTCGTTCGTCCGGGTGACCGTTATAGGGACTGACGCCACGCCGCGACGTTTGTGTCAGGAAGCGATTCGCAAGCGGAATCTCGGAGAGACTTACAAAATGGTCATCGGAGTTCATGTGCCCTTCCCCGGAGGCCGACGTAGGCCGTACAGCGGCAAGTGGCCGTTGGGTGCAAGAGGTCGATCGACGGAACGGCGTCGTCTAGCCGGGGAGACCTCAAAGGCAGGGCACCAACTCGACTCCACAGCCTCCGATCGACTGATGGCCATCACCCCGAACCAACCGATTCAGGAACGCGATCAGCAGCTGCAATCGCTCCTCGACCGACTCGACGCGAAAGACGCCGTAGACGACGGCCGACGTGACCGGCGAAGCGCCCGCGCGACCTTCCGACGCAGCGGCGTCCGGATCACGGTCCACCATCCGGGCGGCAGCAGCACAGAACGCAGCGTCCTGACTCGCGATCTCTCCGCTGGCGGGCTGAGCTTCATCCACGGCGGATACCTCCACATCGACACGCGATGCGACGTCGAACTGGGCCGCTACGTCGGCGGCAAAGACAGCGTCCGCGGCATCGTCCAGCGGTGCGATCACATCGCCGGACACTGGCACACGGTCGGCGTGAAGTTCGACCGACGCATCTTCCCCAAGCTCTACCTCGACCCCGAACACGCAGACTCGGCCGAGCTCGACGTTCGCAATCCCCAGTCGATCTGCGGCCGAGTCCTGCTGCTGGACGATTCCGAACTCGATCGCCGACTGATGCAGCACCACTTGCGTCGGACGCGCGTCGAGCTGACGGGCGTCGCGACGCTCGCCGATGCCGTTGAAGCGATCGCAGGCCAGTCCGCTGACAACCCGTTCAAGCTGGCCATCGTGGATCTCAATTTGGCCGGTGAGGACGCTAGCCTTGCGCCTGGCGAAGTCGTTTCGCGCATCGTCAATGCCGCGGTGCCGAAGGTTGCCGCTTGTAGTGCCGAAACCGACGCCGGCAAGCTCAAGGAGGCGAGAGACGCAGGTGTGTGCGGCGTTCTGAACAAGCCCTATGACACCGAACGTCTCCTGACGTGCATCGCGACCTGGCTTGGAAGCGCCGGCCTGAGCATCGACAGCAAGGAGGCCATCTTCTCAACGATGGCAGCGCAGCCGGAGATGAAGGAGCTGATTAGCGAGTTCGTTCAGAAAGCCCGGGACGAAGCTGACCGTCTGCGGACTGCCGCCGAGGCGGAGGATCTGGCGACATGCCGTGCCATCGCTGTTGGCCTGCGTGGTGGCGGATCGGGCTTCGGCTTTGCTGCGGTAAGCGACGCCGCTTCGGAGCTTGTTACCGGACTCGACTCGACGATGAGCGTCAGTGACTCCGCAGTCGCGCTACAACGACTGCAGGAAGTCTGCGGGAGGCTCTCCGCAGATGCGGAGCAAAGCGAGGACGCAAACGAGCAGCCGCGAGCCATTGCCGCGTGACAAGGTCGACGCAGTCGAGACGTCTACCGATCAGTTGCCCGCCTGTTCGGCCTCAATCTGGGCCTGCATCGCTTCGACCTGCCGGCGGAGGGCGTCGTTGAGCTTGCGGAGTCGTTCGTTCTCCGCACGCAACGCTGCCACAGCGGCTGGACCCTCATCGGCGTTGCCGGCGACGTTCTCGACGATCGCGTTTCGCGTCCGCTCACGCATCTCGCGTCGGCCGCTGCCATCGAGGGTCATGTCCCAGGCGATGAGATACTCGGGTTCGCCGACCTGCTTGAAGCCACGATCTTCGAGGAGCCGCTCGATGCCGGGCATGTGGGCTGCGCCGTAGAAGATGCCCAGGTTGTCCATGCCGCGACGCTCCAGGACGTCGTCCATCACGGCGACGGCTTTGCGGTTCCGCTCGCCGAGGATGACCGAGTCGTCACCGCCCGATTCGAAGACGCTCGTCAGGTCGCCCATGTTGGAGAGCTCTCGGGCGAACAGCAGTTTGAGCCGGCGGGCTCGGTCCGGGGCGTTCATCGCGTCCATGATCTCGATCAGCGAGACCTGCGGCTGGTTCTGCCGAGCTTGCGGGTTTGTCAGATCACGCATCATCTGCTTGATGATGAGATCGAGGAAGCCTTCGCCGCGCTCTTCCTGGAGCCGCATGAAGTCTTCGAGGTAGAGATCCGCGTGGACGAAGTTGTCGGGCGTGTAATCGATCCGCTGCGTCTGATAATCGAGCTCGAGGGCGAGCTGTAACGCCTTCTGCAGGCCTCCGATGAGCTGCATGGCAAAGGGTGAGTCCTGCTCCTCGGCAGCGCGTCGTGGCTGGGGATTGCGGAAGTCGTGGCCGCGCGGCTTGACCATCTCGTAGAGCAGGGCGTCGTAGCCGGCGAATCGCTCGTTCAGGAGGTCGTAGTAGACCTGATCACCAACGTGGACGGCACCGATGAGGTCGACCGTGTCGCCCGCATCGTTCTGGTAGCGGACGATCGTCGTTTCCAGAACGCCACCGTTCCGCATGTCGCGGTAGCGGAGGAAACGCTCTTCATCGTCGGCGGCATTCGCACCCGGACGAGCGGCTTCGGCCTGAGCCGGAGTGGCCCACGCGAGCGTTCCCACGGCCGCCGCAGCGGCAAGGGCGGATCGACCAACGAGCTTCAGAAGGTTGTGCGGCATCTTGTAGCTGGTGAAAGGCGAGTCTGGACGCGGTTCGGGTCTGGCCCTGGGCGGCAACCAAATGGTACGATCCCAACGTCGTCCCGGGCCGGTCAGAACATTCGTGGTTCGACTCGGAGTCGCAGTGCTGCCCAATCGAGCCGGAGTCACCCGGTTCGGGGAAAGGAGTCTTGTTCAATCATCCCCCATTGCGGTGCATTTGGCTCGGTTGATGGAATTTGTTGGAACAGGCTTCGTACTCTGCCGACCGACCAAGGAGCAGCGGCCGCACCGCCCACCAGCGCTTGTCCAAGCTCCCGCCGTGGCGCAGCAACGCCGTTCGAGAAACGGTCTGAGCCCTGCGACGCGGACGACAATCTGACTTTTGGCCGGGGATTTGTTGTGGAGAAGGCCTCCCCCTCCTTCTCCCTCCCCCGGCCTCGCCGCCCGGGCGCCCCCACCCGGGCGGCACTTTTTTGCGCCGCCGTCTCAGGGCTCGCCAAGAGCTTGCGTCACCTGATCGAAGCCCCGCGGCCCCGTCTCGTGCTGCGTCGGATCCGCCTGCAGGAAGCTCTTGAGCCACCAAGCTGCCAGGTAGATCACCGGCGTGTCCAACATCGCCACCGCCGCCTTGAAGGCGTAACCCGTTAGAATAAACGTCCAAAGCTGAGGCCAAATCGCAGCCGTGTCGTCGATCGGCAACGCCTTGGCGGAAAAGTGCGTGATCGTGATGACGGCAAACGTGTCGACGAACTGGCTGACGAGCGTCGAGGTGTTGTTCCGTAGCCACAGCATTCGCCCCTTCGTGAACCGCTTGACGATGTGGAACACCTGCACGTCGACCAGCTGGGCGGCGAGGTAGGCGATCATGCTCGCAGCGACCGCGTTGAAGGTGAGCGCCCGGATGATGAAGAACGCGTCGCTCGTCATCAGGCCATCCGGCAACGTCCGCCCGTCGGGTAAGACGGTTCCAGCGTCGACCGGTGCCCCACTTCCCGGCACCGCGCCCGCCAGCCACATCACGAACGCGATCCAGATGTTCAGGATCAGCCCGACCAACACCACGCGGTTTGCGCGTGTCCGGCCGAAGAACTCGCTGATGAGGTCGGTGCAGAGGAACGTGATCGGATAAGGCAACACGCCGATCGCGACCGCAAAGCTCCAGCCTCCCACGTCCGCCCATCGACCGAACGCGAATGTGCCGTCACTATCGAGGGCGGCGATCGTCCAGAAGCGGGCGATGCCGAGAATGTTCAGCATCGCCAGCGTCCCGAGGAAGATCCCCGCGAGCACGAGAAAGACCCACTCCCTCCGTTTCACGAGCCAGGCGGGCGGGTCCTCGACGAGCGATCCGGGCAGCTGCACCAGCGAAGCATCCCCCTATCGAGGGGAAACACAAGTCCAGAGCCCGGATAAGCGCGGGTTTTGACACCATCCCCCGGTTTGAGGCCGGTGCCTTTTCAGGTCGGCGTGGCTTTTCTGCCGGCATGACTGACGTCGCCAAACCCGCCGAACGGACGGAGAACGACGACCTGCGGTCGTGCGTCCATCGGCTTGTCCAAGCCGCTGGCGCGCTTGTCGCAGCTGCACCGTCGGATCGGCGCGATGTCTTCGCAAGAGCCGTCGTCCAGGTCGCTCCGACCGGCCGGGTGATGACCTCCTGGTTCAGCGTCGCCGGTGCGTCGACGACACTGCGTCGCGACGGGCCGCCGCTTGTGATCGGACGGGGCGACGAGCCCCATGCCCGCACGCGGGACGTGCTCCGTCAGACAGCGACACGGGCCGTTGATGGTTCGATGACGATTTCGGACGAGCACGACG
>JBCDKH010000239.1 GCA_038746835.1 Planctomycetota bacterium
TAGCGTCGCTCGATGCCCCGAATGCGTGCCGCCCAACTCGTCGAGCCGCGTCGGATGGACGTTGTCGATGTCGACGTTCCCGAACCCGCCGACGGCGAGGTGCGGGTCCGCGTGGAAGGGTGCGGCGTCTGCGCTAGCAACATCCCGTCGTTCGAGGGTCGCGAGTGGTTCGAGTACCCGATGGCCCCCGGCGATCTCGGCCACGAGGCCTGGGGCGTCGTCGACGCGGTCGGCCGTGGTGTGAGCGACGTGGCGGAGGGCGATCGCGTGGCGATGCTGAGCTACAAGGCCTACGCCGAATACGACACGGCCGCGGCGGGCAACGTGACGAAGCTGCCGAGCGAGCTGGCGGGCGTGCCGTTCCCGGCCGAGCCGCTGGCGTGTGCGATCAACGTCTTCAAGCGCAGTGCGATCCGGCCCAGTGAAAGCGTGATCATCGTCGGGGTCGGGTTTCTGGGTGCGCTCGTCACACACCTCGCCACCGCGGCCGGGGCGACGGTGGTCGCCACGACACGTCGACCCGAAGCCCTCACCTTCGCCGCCGCCGCCGGTGCCGTGACGGAACCGATGGACGACCACTGGCGAGTCATCGAGGCCGTCAAGGGTCATGTCGGCGAGGCGGGGGCGAACGTGGTCATCGAGTGCGTCGGCAAGCAGTGGCCGCTGGATCTGGCCAGCGAACTCGTCCGCGAACACGGCCGCCTCGTCATCGCCGGCTACCACCAGGACGGCCTGCGTCAGGTCAACCTGCAGCAGTGGAACTGGAAGGGCCTGGACGTCATCAACGCCCACGAACGCGTGCCGCAAACCTACGTCGACGGCATGACCGAGGCGGTCCGCAAGGTGGCCGCGGGAGAGCTCGACCATCGCCCGCTGATGACGCACGACGTACCGCTCGAGCGGCTGGGCGAAGCACTGCAGATGACGATCGATCGCCCCGCCGGCTTCATGAAGGCGTGGGTGCAGATGTGATGCGGCTTCTCATGACGACCGACTGCGTGGGCGGCGTTTGGACATACGCGATGACCCTGTGCCGCGGATTGGTCGAGCGTGGCGTCGAGGTCACGCTGGCGGCGTCGGGTGGGCCGCTCGATGAGGACAAGCGGCGTGACTTTCCGGCGGGCGTGACGCTGCATCATCGTCCGCTGAAGTGCGAGTGGATGCAGCCGCCGCTTGCGAACCTTGCGAAGGCGGGGCAGTGGTTGGACGAGCTCGTCGCGGAGGTGCGGCCGGACGTGATTCACCTCAACGACTACGCCCACGGTGGCCGCGACTTCGGCGGTCGGTCGCGAGTGGTGGTGGCGCATTCGGACGTCTACTCGTGGCACGCTGCCGTGTTGAGGCGAGCGCCGGACGCGTCGTGGCGCGGTTATCGCGATGTGGTCGAGGCTGGGCTCGCGGGGGCGGACGCGGTGGTGGCGCCGACGCGGGCGGTGCTGGACGGGATGAGGGCGTGGATCGGCGATCGATCCGCGGCTGGCGCCGCGGCGTCAGGGCGGGTGATTGCCAACGCGGTCGATGGGATCGGGGAGCCTGCTGGGAAGAGGGAGCCGTTCGTGCTGTCGGCGGGTCGTGTGTGGGATGAGGCGAAGAACGTGAAGCTGCTGGCCGAGGCGGCGGGTGGGTTGTCGATGCGCGTGAAGATCGCGGGCGACGCGCGTCATCCCGACGGCGGTGAGGCGTCGTTCGACGGCGTCGAGCTGCTCGGGCCGCTGCCGCATGCGGAACTGCTCGCACTGATGCGGCGCGCGTCGATCTACGCGTTACCCGCGAAATACGAACCCTTCGGACTCTCAGCGGTCGAGGCGGCGCTGTCGGGTTGTGCGCTGGTGCTGGGCGACATCCCGAGCCTCCGCGAAGTCTGGGGCGACGTGGCGACCTTCGTTTCTCCGAACGATGCCGATCAACTGCGTTTGACGCTCCGCCGCCTCGTCGACGACGAGGCAGCGCTTCGACGCCTCGCCACTCTTGCGCGCGACCGGGCGAAGACCTTCACCGTCGAACGCCAGGCTTCGGCGTACGCCGGTCTGTACCGCGAACTCGTCGGAGTGAAACGCAAAGACGCGAAGAGGCAAAGTCAGAGCAAAGAATGAGAGGCGGGTTCGGAGGCAGATGCCGAACGCACGTTCTGTCCTTTGCTCCGGCTTTGCGTCTTTGCGTTTCTCCCAAAGCTACAGCTATGCGGATCGCCTTCTTCGTCCACGCCCTCGCTTCCGATTGGAACCATGGCAACGCTCACTTCGTTCGCGGCGTCTGCTCCGAACTCGTCGCCCGCGGCCACACGCTCACGACGCACGAGCAACGCGACAACTGGTCGACCTGGCACCTCAAACACGTCGAGGACGTCAACCCGGAAGCCGCCTTCGCCGAGGCGTACCCGTCGCTTGTCGGCATCGCGAACACCTTCGACGTCGGCGCTCGCCCCGGCACGTTCGCGGATCCGGATTTCGCCGACGTCGACGCGTCGATGGAGGCGCTCGATCTGCCGACGCGACTCGCTGGTGTGGATGTCGTCATCGTGCACGAGTGGACGCCGCCGGGTGTCGTCGCGGCCCTGGGTCGCTATCGGCAGCGGCACGATGACTTTCGCCTGCTCTTCCACGACACGCACCACCGGGCCGTCAGTGAACCGGAGAAGATGAGCCGGTTCGACATCTCCGGCTACGACGGCGTGCTCGTCTTCGGCGGCGTCCTGCGCAACGCCTACCTCCGCCGTGGTTGGGACGAAGACCGCGTCATCACCTGGCACGAGGCGGCCGACACGCGGGTCTTCAAGCCGCAGGATCGTGAGACGACCGGCGACGTCGTCTGGGTCGGCAACTGGGGCGACGACGAACGCACGGCCGAGCTGCACGAGTTCCTGCTCGAACCCGCCCGACGCCACCACCTGACCGGCGTCGTCCACGGCGTGCGTTATCCCGACGACGGCATCGCCGCAGTCCAGCGGGCCGGGCTCTCGTTCGCCGGCTATCTGCCGAACCACGAGGCCCCGGACGTGTTCGCCCGGCATCGCCTGACCGTCCACGTGCCGAGGCGGTGGTACGTCACGCATCTGCCCGGCATTCCGACGATCCGCGTCTTCGAGGCGCTGGCTTGCGGCATCCCGCTCGTCAGTGCGCCGTGGCAGGATTCGGAGGAACTCTTCACGCCCGGCAGCGATTTCCTCGTCGCCGACTCGGGCGAACAGATGGCCCATCAGATGCACCAGGTTCTGCATGAGAAGAACCTCGCCGAAGACCTCGCCGCCCACGGCCTAGAAACGATCCGCGCCCGCCACACCTGCGCTCACCGCGTCGATGAACTCGAAGCCACGCTCGAACGCCTCTCGTAGCCAACTCCGTCATCCCGAGCGCAGCCGAGGGACCTCGTCTGGATCGGCTTCCGAATCGGCAGACGAGGTCCTTCGACTCGCTCCGCTCGCTCAGGATGACGGATGGGCGCAACGCGACGGCTCTACCGTCCGCCCATGTCCGACGCGATGACGTTCGTCCCGGCCAACGCCCCGCGTCTGTCGTGGCGCGGGCACGTGAGCCTCGAGCCGGTCGGCGAGGGGTTCAAGCCGTGGCGAATTCCGTTCAACGACCGCCGGCTCTTTCCCGGCGTTGCAGAGAAGGCGGAGAGTCCCGCCGGTGTCCGGCTCGCTTTCGACACGGATGCCCAGACGCTGCAGCTTCGTGCGGAGCTGGCAGACAATGGCAGCTTGCTCCCCGACGTGTGCGTGGGCGATGAGGTCGTCGCGATGCCGCCGGGCGAAACGGTTGCGCTGCCGGGCAGTGGAATGCGTCACGTCGAAGTCTGGCTGCCCCAAAGTGGGACCGCGACCGTGCACGGTGTGGAGTTGCCGACGGACGCCACGCTTGCCCGACCTGAAGACGACGCCCGGCCGATCTGGCTCACCTACGGCAGCAGCATCACGCACTGCGCACAAGCCAAGTCGCCGACGCGAACGTGGCCGGCCCGGGCGGCGCGACAGGCGGGGCTCGACCTGACATGTCTCGGCTTTGGTGGGCAGTGTCACCTCGACCCGATGGTCGCACGCGTCATTCGCGATCAGCCGGCCGACTACATCAGCATCTGCTGCGGCATCAACATCCACGGTGCCGGTTCGATGAACAGCCGGTCGTTTCCGGCGGCCGTCATCGGCACGATCGAGATCATCCGCGAGGGCCATCCCGACACGCCGCTGTGCCTGATCAGTCCGATCTACTCGCCGCCTCGCGAAGAGGTCGCGACGACCGATCTGACGCTCGTGAGCATGCGTGCGGGCATCCGAGAGATCGTCGACCTGCTTCGCGAGCGCGGCGACGAGCGGCTGTTCTACGTCGACGGCCTGGACATCTTCGGCCCCGACAGTGTGCCCGAAGACGCGGACATGAAGACGCTCATGCCCGATGACTTGCATCCAGAAGATGTCGCCCAGCCGATCCTGGCGGGCAACGTGGTGCGACACGTCTTCGGCGGGGCGTTCGGCATGGACGTCCCGCGGCAATAGACTGCAACGATGGCCAAGCAGGGCGGAAATCAGCCGGGATCGGGATTGGACACCGGGTTCGCCAAGTGGTGGCTCGGCCGGGTCGGGCCGTTCGTCGAAGTGCCCGAAGACAAGCTCGCCGCCGAACGCGAGGCCGTGGAGCGGCTGCGCGATTACAACGAGAACTACACCAACTTCCTGAAGACCTGCGTCTTTCCCGCCGTCGATTCGCTCACGAAGCTGCTCGCCCGCGACCGCGTCGTCCATCGCGTCAGCACGTGGGGCAACCAGCTGTCGATCCGCGTCCACCTGACGTGGCGCTGGGGCGAGCTGGTCATCACGCAGAGCCACGAGGACGCGGTGACGTTCGAGCACCACATCATCACCGAGGGCGAGCGTCGCGACCTCGACCAGGCCGAAGACCACACGCACCAGTACGACCTTCGCGA
>JBCDKH010000240.1 GCA_038746835.1 Planctomycetota bacterium
CGCCCAGAGAGCGCCAGACGATCAAACGCTCGACTTCTTGCTCGATGATCTCGATGTCCGGTTCGGACGACAGCTCGGCCCCGTCCGCTGGGGCCTGGGCGGACGGGCGTCGTACCAGGAAGACCCGTCACGCCCGGGCTTTGTCGACGCCGACAACGTCCGCGAAGTCGCACGGCCGACGCCCTACGCCGAGAGCTTCAAAGCCAAGGCGGGCCGACTCAACGTCGTGGCCCACGGCGCTCATGCCGGGTTCCCCGACTTCATGGGCGAGCGGCAGACCGATGTGACGGCAGAGCAGGATCCGAAAAATCACCTGCCCGACAACATCGAAGCTGCCGCTGAGCTGTCTGCCCTCATTTTCAAGTACGGCTACTCCGACTTCGACCGCCCGATCTGGTACGAGCCGATCAACGAGCCGCACTGGACGCACTTTCGCGAGCAGCACCTGGCCGATTGGCACGTCGCGACGGTCGCGGCATTCGAAGCGGCCGCCCTCGACACGTTGGTCGGCGGGCCCTGCTTGTCCGTCGCCTACTTCTACAAGAACGGCTTCAACGGCTTCAACGGCCTGAAGCAGTTCATCGACGACACGGACGGCCGTCTGCCCTTCTACTCGTTCCACGCGTACGACTATTTCACGTGGGAAGACGGCGAACTCGGCGGACGCGTGACGTCCGGCCTTCCGCTGCACGGCTCGCTCGACATCGTCGCCGCGTACGGCCATCACGAGTACGGGCGCGTCTTCCCGATCGTCCTGAGCGAGCACGGCGGCTACGTCAATCGGGGCGCCGACGCCTTTCGCGACGACGTCATCGGCCCGCGACAAGACGTCACGACCGAGGCCGGCTGGGAGCATGAGATGCGGCGTCGGTCGCTCGACGCGTTCCAGCTGGTCAGCAGCGTCATCGCCAACACGCTGGTCTTCATGGATCACCCACACACTGTCGAGAAGGCGGTGCCCTTCATCCTGCCCGAGAGCATGGCGTGGGATCCGGAGTACTACTCGGTCATGTGGGTGCCCAAGCACTTCACCGACATGAACGACTGGGTGCCGACGGATAACCAGTTGTTCTACAAGCTCTTCGCGGGCGTTCAGGGGCAGCACGTTGTTGCCACCAGTGACGACCCCGACATTCAGGTGCAGGCGTTCCGCGAAGATTCGGATCTCTGGCTTGTTCTGAACAACCTCGCCGACAAGCCGGAGACGTTGCGGATCGATCTCGGAGAGATCACGGCATCCGGCACCGCCCGGCGCTTCGGCCACACCGACCAACTGACGCCGACCTTCAGCGAGGAGGCGGTGACGCGGCTCGACGCGTTCGAGCTCGCCGGCCGCGAGTCGGTTGTGATTCACGTCGAGGAGCTGCCTCGTGAGCCGATGACGACGGTGCTTGAGACACCGCTCTACGCCAAGACGATCGCCGCCCGAATCGATCCCGGCGACGTGCGTGACTTCCAGATCGACATTCCCGACGATATCGACCCGAACGCGATCAGCGGTGCCTCGCTCCGCCTGAGCGTTCAACGACCGCACGGGGCCGACCCTCGCGTCCATGTCAGAGTGAACGGCATCGACATCGAAGTCCCGCTCGAAGACGCCGCCAGTCGTTACGACGACGGCTCGGACGACTATGCAGCCTGCAAGATCGTTTCGCTCGATCCGGCGTTGCTCGCCGCGACGAACACGATCGAGGTTCGATTCGACGATGACGCGATCGGAAGCGTTGGAAGCGTCGTCCTCCGCGTTCAGACCCCAGCCGACCATTCGCAAGACCGCACACCATGAACCGACTCACTCTTTTCCTCGCGCTGGCTGCGATGCTTCTGGGCGTCGCGCTCACCAACAAGGCGACCGCGGCCGATGATGCCCGACCCAACATCGTCGTCGTCATGGCCGACGACGTCGGCCTGGGCGACATTGCTCACTACTACCGCGAATACACCGACAGCGAGCCGCCGCTCGAGACGCCAAACTTCGACGCGCTTGCGGCCCAGGGCATGTGGTTCACGGACGCCCATTCGCCGACCGCGCTCTGCTCGCCGACGCGGTACAGCATGATCTCGGGCAACTACACGTACCGGAGCTACGCGCCCTGGGGCATCTGGCAGACCTTCCGCAAATCGCCGTTCGAGCCGAATCAGGCCACGCTCGCGAGCATCGCTAAGGACGCGGGCTACGCGACGGGCTTCGTCGGGAAGTGGCACCTCGGCGGCGACTTCAACAAGGCCAGCGGCGAGGGCCTCTACCGCGGCGTCGATCGCGGAGAGGAGTTGAACGTCGACCTCACCAAGACGGTCGGCGGCGGGCCGGAGTTTGTTGGATTCGACTACGCGTTCAACGTGCCGTGCGGCGTGCAAGGCCCCGTCTACACGATGTATGAGAACGGCGTCTGGTACCCCTTCTCCGACGAGTCGGAGATCATTTTCCTCGATGACGACACGGTTCTCGATCCCAAGTTCCTGACGTCAAAGGGCTCAGGCATGGGCGACTCGATGTGGAACGCGCGTCGGCTGAACGACATCCTCTCGTCAAAGGTCGTCGACTTCATCGAGGCCAACTCCGGGGATGAGCCGTTCCTCGTCTACTTCTGCTCGCCCGCCGTGCACGTCCCGTGGACGCCGCCTGCGACGTTCGACGGCGAACAGGTCGCCGGCAGCACACCCACGCCGCACATGGACATGATCCGCGAGCTCGATCTGCAGATCGGCCGGATCGTCAAGGCCCTCAAGGGAGCCGGCGAGTACGAGAACACGCTCTTCATCTTCACCTCAGACAACGGCGGGCTCTTCACCAACCCGAAGCAGCACGGCCACGACGCCAGCGGGCTGTTCAACGGCTTCAAAAACTCGCCGCTGGAGGGCGGCCACCGCGTGCCGTTCATCGTGACGTGGCCCGCGAAAATCGAGGCCGGTACGTCGACCGACGAGCTGATCGTCGCGCACGACATCGTCGCGACGGTGGCGGACATCGTCGGGGCGACCGTGCCCGAAGACGAGGTGATGGATTCGCAGAGCTTTCTGCCGATCCTGACCGCGCAGCCTGGCGCTGAGGGCCGTGATTGGCTTCTGCTGCAGGCCGGGGCGAATCACGAGGTGTTGTTCCGCAAGGGCGACTGGAAGCTGATCATGCAGTCGAACCCGAAGCAGGAAGTGTTCGAGCCGATCGCCCTCTTCAACATCGCCGAAACGCCTTTCGAGCCGGCCGACGCGAATCTGATCGACGATCCGTCCGAGCAGGAGCGGGTGGCAGCGATGCTCAAGGAGTATCTGGCCCTGCGGGCGTCGCCCGACCGGACCACGCCGGTTATCGCACCGTGACCGAACCCGCCCTCAGAGGGCACTCGGCGGGATAAAGGGCGTCGCCCGGGCAACTTTACGTTGTAAACCTCCCAAATTCTGGTAGGCTCTTGGCTCCCGAACCCGGTGGCGACTGGAGGCGTCACCCCCTACCTGGGTCGGGCATTCTGAGCTAACAAGTTGAGGAGCACTGCGTTGAACAACGCCACATTGCAGCCGGTGAAGTCGGTCTTTCGGCGCTCGTTGATCGAGCAGCTCGAACGACGGAAGCTACTCGCGGGCGTTCCATACGGATCGTTCCCCTTCGTCATCACCGATGGTGCCCAGCTCGAGGCTGAGCACTTCGACATCGGTGGCGAGGGCGTTGCGTATCACGATCTGAGCTCATCGAACCTGGGCGGTGACCTTCGTCCGGATGAATCGGTCGATTTGGAGACCACCTCCGACGTCGGCGGTGGGTACAACGTCGGATGGACGCAGGATGGCGAGTGGCTCGAGTACATCGTCGACGTCGATGCTGGCACCTACGACATCCAGGCGCGGGTCGCATCGAACCTCAACGAAGCCGGTTCGCTTCGTCTGTCCATCGGCAGCGGTTCGAGCTTCACAACGCTCGGCACGCTCGATGTATCGTCGACCGGTGGCTGGCAAGACTGGCAGACCCTGACGCTCAACGGCGTCGAGTTGGACGGCGGCGCTCAGGTCCTCCGGGCCGAAGTGATCGGCGGCAGCTTCAACCTGAATTGGATCGGCTTCGACACGACCTCCACGGCCGGGACGACGAGGAGCATCGGTTCAGGGTTCTGGCAGGATTCAAGCATCTGGAGTGACGGCGTTCCGACCGATCAGGTCCGCGCGATCGTCTCGCAAAACACCGCCGTCTTGCTCGACGGTGACGCCGAAGCCCACCAGCTGGTCGTCCACGGCGTCCTCAGCGTCGTCGAGGCTCCCGGAGTCGAGCAGACGCTGACGACGGACTGGATCCACGTCAACAGCGGCGGCATCTTCCAGATCGGATCTGAGTCTAATCGGTACGACCAAGGCGACTTCACGCTCACGCTGACCGGCACCAACCCCGACGCCGACTACACCATCGAAACCGCCACCGGCACGATGCAGATCACCGACAACGACGGGTTCCTCATGCCCGCGATGGGCGGACGCCTGCAGTTTTTTGGTGAAGAGAAACTCAGCTTCACCAAGCTCAGCCAGACCGCCAACGCCGGGACCAATTCGATCATCGTCGAGAACGTCATCGAGCGCAACTTCGACGGCACCACCTCCGCCGCATCGGACGGCTCGCTGAACTGGGAAGTCGGCGACCAGATCGTCATCGCCAGCAGCACCCGCGATTACGACGACCAAGACGTCCGCACGATCACCGCGATCACCCCGTTGTCCGGCGACCGCACCCGTCTGACGCTAAACGCCAACCTGTCCCACCGCCACTACGGCGAGATCGAGACGTACGACAACGGCACGCGCAGCATCGACCTGCGCGCCGAGGTCGCGCTGC
>JBCDKH010000241.1 GCA_038746835.1 Planctomycetota bacterium
CATCGAGTTCTTCCCGAATGCTGCAATCGGAAACGCTGTCCGCGTCATCGGCGGGCCGTACGAGGGCGTCGAGGGCGTCGTCGCCCGACACGATGAGTCAGACGATGTCGATGAGCTCAAGGTCGTCTTGAAGGTCTCGATGCTCGGCGTTGGAGCGATGGTGCGTGTGGCACCAAGCCTGCTCGTGCCGGCCGACCAGAAAGTCACCGGCACGCCCAAGGGTCGGCAGAAGTTCGAACTCGTCGAGCCGGCCCCGCGCGTCATCGCCAAGCCAGATCGCAGTCGACTGCAAAGGCGGGTCGCTTCGTGAGCCCCGAAACACGCGAGATCCTTCTGCTGATTGCGACGCTCCCGATGGGCGTCGTGCTGGGGCTCGTCGGTGTCATGCTCGCGATTCGCTTCGGGGCACAGTGGGGCCTGATTGACGAGCCTGGACCGCGCAAGGTCCACCGCCGCAGCACGCCGCGTACCGGCGGCATTGGCATTGCCGCGGCGACGCTGGTGACGGCCGCGGTCGCGCTCGGGCTGTCCGGCCTGGAGCGCGAACAGCTGTTCGTCTGGATCGGGCTCGGTGCGGTGTTGCTGGTCGTGCATGCCGTCGGGTTGCTCGACGATGCGGTCTCGCTGCCCGGGCACTACAAGCTGATCGCCCTCGTTTGCGTTGCCCTAGCGGCGTGCGGTATTGGTGTCCGGCTCGACAGCATCAACTTCGACACGGGCAAGCTCGCAACCGCGGACCTTGGTGTGGCGGGTTGGTTTCTGACGATCGCGTGGATCTGCGGCATCACCGTCGCCATCGCGTTCTCCGACGGTCTGGACGGTTTGGCGGGCGGCGTCGGTTTCATCGTGGCCGCGTTCGTTGCGTTCGTCGCGGTGGCTGCGCAGCAGTATGACGTTGCGATTGCAGCGCTGGCTTTCGCCGGAGCGTTGGCCGGGTTTCTCTACTTCAACGGTCCCTGGGGCACGTCCGGCCGGGTCTTCATGGGCGACGGCGGGAGCATGTTCCTCGGCGTGGCCGTCGCGTCGTTGCCGTTGGTGCTCAACAGCCGTGAGGGCGTTGGGACGATGCGTGCGGTCGTCGTGCCCGCCGCGGCGATGGGCGTGCCGATCCTCGACGCCGGACTGACGCTGATCCGTCGACGCGTCCTTCAGCGGCGCAGCCTCTTCGCCGCAGAAGACGGCCACGTCCACCATCGTCTTCTGGCGATCGGCCTTTCGCAGAAGCACGCGGTGTTCGTCATCTGGGGCGTGAGCTTCCTTGCCGGGGCGATCGCACTGGTCGCCGCCCACTTCGGCGACGGCTGGGCGACGCTGTCGATTCTCTTCCCGTTCCTGGCGCTGCTGTTCCTGTTCCTCTTCCGAACGGCCGGGAGTGTCCGTGGCCGTGAGACAATCTCGATGATTCGTCGACACCGCGCCGCCGGCCGGCGTGGCAAGGGCTACCGCAAGGCGTTCGAAGAGGCGCAGCTTCGCCTCGCCAAGGCCGCGGACTTCGGCGAGTGGTGGCGCGAGACGTGCCACGCCGCGGAGTTGCTCGACTTCGCCTCGCTCAAGCTTTCGTCGTCGAAGCGGGATGGCTCGCCGTACGAGATTGCGTGGACCAACGAGTCGGAGACGCTTGACGAGCGGCTCATCGATGCGACGACGGTTTCGGTCTCGCTCGAAGTGCCTCAGCGTCGACTTGGTGACGGCTCGCCGCTGTCGCTGTGCGTGGAGGTCTACGTCCATCCGTCCAACAGCCCGCTCGACCTCGAGCCCGAAACGCGTCCCGTCGCCGACCTGGAGCTGGCCGGACATCGGATCACGTACTTCAACCGTCTGCTGACCGAGCACGGCCTGGCGACGCTCGACAACGAAGACCGTGCACGACTCGCTAAGGCCCACAAGCGCAGGCTCGCGTCGTCACCGTCGGCGGACGGCGGGGCATCGACCAACGGCCAGTCCGAGGCACGCGACGGCGCCCCATCGGTCGCGATCGTCCACGACTTCCTCTACACGCGCGGTGGGGCCGAGCGTGTGTTGGAGCAGATGCTGCAGGTTTTCCCGCACGCGGACCTGTTCAGCGTGATCGACTTCGTCCCGGAGAACGAACGCTCGTGGATGCGCGACAAGCGTGCGACGACGACGTTCATCCAGCGACTGCCTCTGGCCAAGTACAAGCACCGGGCTTATCTGCCGCTCATGCCGATGGCGATCGAGCAGCTGGACGTGAGCGGCTACGACGTTGTCCTCTCCAGCAGCTACTGCGTCGCCAAGGGCGTCATTTGTCGGCCCGATCAGTTGCACGTCAGCTATTGCCACAGCCCCGTGCGCTATGCGTGGGACATGCAGCACCAGTATCTCGCCGAGAGCGGCCTCGCGTACGCAGGCCGGCGTCGTGGGCCGATCAAGCTGCTCAAGAACGCGGTCGCAAGGAGCGTGCTGCACTACATCCGGCAGTGGGACTTCCGCAGTGCGGCCGGCGTGGACGTCTTCCTGTCCAACAGCGATTTCGTCGGCCGACGCATCGAAAAGGCGTACCGCCGGCCCAGCACGACCGTCTATCCGCCCGTCGACATCTCGGCGTTCAAGTCGCACGCGGACAAGCAGGACTACTATTTCACCAGCAGCCGCATGGTGCCGTACAAGCGGATGCCGCTCATCGCCGAGGCATTCACGCAGACGCCCGAGCGACGCCTGGTCATCGGCGGGGACGGGCCGGATATGGAGAAGGTCAAGGCCGTCGCCGGGCCGAACGTTCGCGTCGTCGGCCACCAGAAGCACGAGGAACTCGTCCACTACATGCAACGCGCCAAGGCCTTCGTCTTCGCGGCCGAGGAAGACTTCGGCATCGTGCCGGTCGAGGCAATGGCTTGCGGGACGCCCGTCATCACCTACGGCCGCGGCGGGGCGACCGAAACCGTCATCGACGGCGTCACTGGTGTCCACTTCGATCGCCAGACACCCGACAGCCTGCTCGAAGCCGTCAAGCGATTCGAGGTGCTCGACAACGAAGGCCGCTTCAACGCTGAGGCGATCACACGCCACGCCCAGCAGTTCGGCGAGAAGCGCTTCCGCGAAGAACTCAACGACCTGGTCCTTTCACACTGGAAGACCCGCACCGGTGCCGTCGAAGAGGCCGGGGTCGAAGAGGGCGAGATGGCCGACGTGAAGGACGACGCCCCCGAGGAGGGGCGTGTACCCGAGCGGCCGCTTTGAGTTTGATGGCGGTCAGGTCAGCCGGTTGTCGCTGTTGCCGATGCCGCGGAGCGCGAGGTTCAGCGCGTCGACATTGGTCGCAAGACGCTTGGCCTCGTTGACGTCGATGATCTGCTTGTGGAAGAGCTCGGTCAGGTGCTGGTCGAACGACTGGTTGCCGGCCTCCTTGTTGCCGACGATCGACTTCAGCTTTTCGTACTCCTTTTCCATGATGTAGCGACGCGCTAGCGGCGTCATGTACATCACCTCGACGACCGGCACCCGGCCCTTGCTGTTGCGCTTCTTAGCGAGGCGCTGACAGAACACGCAAGCCAGGTTCGTCGCCAGCTGCGTGTTCATGAGGTCGGCCTGCTGACTGTCGAACAGGGCGACAACGCGTTCGATGGTCATCGAGGCGTTCGTTGCGTGGACCGTCGAGAAAACCAGGTGACCCGTGTCGGCCGCTCGCAGGGCGGTCATGAGGCTGAAGCCGTCGCGAATCTCACCGATCAGCATCGTGTCGGGGTCCTGCCGCATAGCCGCGCGGAGGGCGTGGTCGTAGCTGGAGGTGTCGGTGCCGACTTCGACCTGGCTGACGAGGCTCTTGTTGTCTTGGTGCTCGAACTCGATCGGGTCTTCGACGGTGATGATCCGCTCCGAGCGACTGCGGTTGATCTTGCCGATGATCGCCGCCAGCGTGGTCGACTTACCCGAGCCGGTGGTTCCCGACACGATGACCAGTCCGCGATAAAGATCGGCCAGCTTCTGGATCTGGGGCGGCAGAGCGAGGTCGTCGAACTTCGGGATGACGGTGTTGATCTTCCGCAGCACCACGGCCGCCTTGCCGCGGCTGTGGAAGCTGGCCACGCGGAAGCGGGCGATCAGTTCGTCCGTTCCGTCGGCCTTCTCCTTGCCGCCCGACTTGTAGAGCGCGTAGCTGGTGTCGCAGGAGCCCTTGTCGAGAAACTCCTGGAACTTCTCATCATCGCCGGCCAACTCCTTGACGAAGCCGACCATCATCTCGTTGTCGGGCTGGCCGCAGTCGAGGAACCGGAGCCGGCCGTCGACGCGGATGACCGGCGTCGAATCGGCCTGCAGGTGAAGGTCGGAGCCGCCGACCTGGACGACGGACTTCAGGAACTGCCGGAGGCTCGGCACCTTCGACGCCGAACCATTCCGGCTGGCGGCGGCGACTTCGGGATTGGGTCGGCCTTCCTGGGCGTGCGCATCGGTCTCGATGTGCATGGTGTCGCCCGGCTCATGACGGGCGGCCTCGCGGGCTTCAGCTTCGGCGTCATCGAGCACGTCATGAGGCGGGGCAGTAGCCATGTCGCCCGCACTGTATCAGCGACCGTTGCCCAGCGACACGGGACACGTTCGTCAGGCCGAGCCCCGGTTCCGATTCCCGTCCACGCCGGCGACGCTGCCGCCGAGGT
This sequence comes from Planctomycetota bacterium, assembly GCA_038746835.1. Lineage (NCBI taxonomy): Bacteria > Pseudomonadati > Planctomycetota > Planctomycetota bacterium. Next base: position 4,614 of record JBCDKH010000241.1, read on the forward strand.
GGTATTCGCCGCAGCGATAGCCCGTCTCCTCGACGGCCGCCATCAACTCGTGGGCGGCGACGCGGTGGGCGTCGTAGATCACCGACGCCTGCCCGCTGGGGAAGTCGACCTCCGCCTCGCGGACGCCCGTCACGGCCTCGAGCCCTCGCAC
>JBCDKH010000242.1 GCA_038746835.1 Planctomycetota bacterium
CGGCTTCTGGCACGTCGTCACCCGCGCCGATCAGCCGACGCGGCTCGAAGACCTTCCTGACGGCAAGCTCGAACTCGCCGTCAACGGCCAACGGCGTGATCCGGAGTCTGGCATCGTCACGCCGATGACGCTCGATCTGGACCTCGAGCGGGTCGACGAGGTTCGCCACTCGCCTTGGGTGCGCGAGGTGCCAAGCGAGCAGCGCGACCGCGACGCGGCGATGGCCGGGACGTTCCAGGTCGTGACGATCCGCGCCCGCCGCGGCGACTGGGAGCAGACCGTCCACGTGCCGTTCAGCCAGTGGATCGACCAGATGGCTTGGCAGCCGGCCGCACTCGAAGTCCCGGGCATGGCTGAGCCGTTGCGGCTTCAGCTGGGCAACACGCGTAAGGAAATCCCGGCTCGCGTTCGGCTCGATGCGTTCGAGCTTGTTCCTTACGCGGGCGACTTCACCAAAGACTCGGCCATGCGGGACTTCCGCAGCCTGCTCACCGTCGACCCGCGCGGCGGCGAGCCGGGCGGCGTGACCGTGAGCCTCAACAAGCCGCACTACATGACCGTCCCGCCGGCCCACGCGCTTGGGGCGATCTTCCCCGATGAGTCGTGGCTCCTCTTCCAGAGCCAGTGGGACCCTGAAAACCAGGCCTTCACGGTGCTCGGCGTCGGCAACCGGCCCGGCATCACGACGATGACCGTCGGCTGCGCGATGATCGTCCTGGGTTTACTCTTCGCGTTCTACGTGAAGCCCGCGATCATCCGCCACCGCAAGGCGAAGGCACTGAGGAATGCGGGGATCGCAGGCTGAACTGCAAAGACGCAAAGAGGCGAAGGGCCGCGAAGGCCAGAAAAATGAGAATTCGATGAGAACCGGAACGATCTTTCTCCTGCTTTGCGGTCTTTGCCTCTTTGCGCCTTTGCGTTGGACACCATCGGCGTCCGCAGCAGATCTGTCGGTGCTCGGCCGGGCGACGGTGCAGCACGACTCGACGCTCAAGACCGTCGACACGATTTCGCGCGATGTGATCTCGCAGCTGTCTGGTCGGAGCAAACTGCCGGACGAGCATCCGGTCGAGACGATCTTCGGATTCAGCTACACGCCCGAGGCTTATGCGACGCTGCCGTTCATCAAGATTCGGCATCTGCCGCTGCGGCAAGACATCGCGGCAGCACTGGGACTTGACGACGAGAAGACGCACGAGTTCCTGAAGCGGGCCAAGGTCTCTCCGGCGTTTCTGGCCGACCCGGCGCTGCGTGCTGAGCTCGACGCTATTGGAGCCAAAAACCTCGCGAAGCAGCCGGCGGTGAACCAGCTTCTCAGCGCGGCCGAGGCGGCGGAGGCATTTCTCGAGTCGGGGCTGCTGCCGCCGGTTCGCATGATTCCGCCGCCGCCCGGCGAGGGACGCGACGGCAAATGGCGAGCGCTGGGTGAACTCATGAATTCGCCCGACGCGCTGGCTCCGTACGTCGTTGTGGATGAGAACGGCGACGTCTTGCCGCCCGAGGAACAGCCGATCGGCAAGGTGACCCAGGCGGCCGCGGATCTGCAGCTCGCCTGGATCGCGGCAGCGCGAGCATCGTCCGACGGCAGGATCGGGGATGACCCCGCCGTTGCCGAAGCTGCCGATCGCCTCGTCCAATCGCTCGTCGCCGTCAATCCCGAGGCCTATCCGTCGGAGTTCCGACGCAAGGCCGAGGTCACGTACAACCGGCTCGGCAAGCTGACGCTGCCCGGCACGTTCGTCTACTTCGTGGCGATGGTGCTGTTCCTGATTAGCGCATACGGCGCGTTTCCGAAGATGCGTCTGTGGGCCATCCGGTCGATGCTCGTCGCGCTCGCCGTTCACACGGCCGGCATCGCGGTGCGGTGGTGGCTGGTCGAAAAGAGCACCGGCGACTGGTTCCACTCGATCCCGATCAAGAACCAGTTCGAGAGCGTCATGTTCAGCGCCTGGTTCGGCGCGATCGTCGGCCTCGTGCTTGAGCTTCGCCGCAAGAAGGCTGGCGGCGGCGTCTTCGGTGGGGCGGCAGCGTTCGTCGGGTTTCTGAGCCTGCTCGCGCTCTTCGCAACGCCGCACGTCACCGGTACAGAGATCGGTGGCAACCTTGGTCATGTGCAGGGCATCCTGATGAGCTACTGGCTCTACGTGCACGTCACGACTGTCGTGGCCAGCTACGCGCTCATCGGCATGAGCTTCCTGCTGGGCATCTGGTGGCTCGTCGCCAAGGTGGCTGGCAGCGGCACGCGACTCGCCCCCGTCGGACTGGCGGGCGTCGGATTCTGGCGAACGCTCGGCCAGGCGGCATTCCTGCCCGTCGGTCGAGAAGCGTCACGTGGCGCGTTCGACACGCCCACGCCGGTCGAACGCGAACGTCCGTTGCTCGAACGCCTCGACTCGGCGCACGTCGTCGTGCTTCAGCTTGCGTTCTGGCTCCTCGGCACCGGCATCATCCTCGGTGCCATCTGGGCCGACCAGAGCTGGGGCCGACCGTGGGGCTGGGACCCGAAGGAGACCTTCGCCCTGGTCACGTGGATCGTCTACTTGATCATCCTCCACGTCCGCCTCATCACGAAGAACAAGGCGATGTGGACCGCGATCCTGGCGATCATCGGCTTCGCCATCATGCTGTTCAATTGGATCGGCGTGAACTTCTTCCTCGTCGGCCTGCACAGCTACGCCTGATCAACGGTCAGACCTTCAGCTCGACATCGCCCGCCAGCTGATCGCGGTACCGCTCGCGGATTGGTTCGACGACGCCGCTGACGAAGCGTTCCGTCTGCACCGCAGCCCGGCCGGTGAACCTTGCGGGATCGAGTGAGGCGTCGAGGTCGACCTTGGCAAACAGCGGATCGCCGCGCAAGCGGTCAATGAGGTCGTTGTCGCCGCCGCGCTGCTTGACGTTGGCGGCGGCATCCATGCTGTGCTTTCGGACCGCCTCGTGCAGCTCCTGCCGGTCGCCACCCGCTTTCACGCCGGCCATCAGAATCTCCTCGGTCGCCATGAACGGCAGCTCCGCCGCAACCGTCTTGGCAACAACGGCCGGATAGACAACTAGGCCGCGCGACACGTTCGTCACGATGTCGGCCGCGGCGTCCAGAGCGAGGAACATCTCCGGCAACGCCAGCCGTTTGTTCGACGAGTCGTCCAGCGTCCGCTCCAGCCATTGCTCGGCGGCGGTCATGACCGGGCTCGTCGCAAGCGACATTGCAAATCGGCACAGGCCCGTCGCCCGCTCGCACCGCATCGGATTCCGCTTGTAGGCCATGGCAGACGAGACGATCTGGTCCTTCTCGAACGGCTCTTCGAGCTGTTTGAGGCCGGCGAGAATGCGGATGTCGTTGGCGAACTTGTGAATGCTCGCCGCAACGCCGGACAGCACGCCAGCGACCGTGGCGTCGAGCTTGCGTGGATACGTCTGCCCGGAGACGGCGTAGCAGGTCTCAAAGCCGAAGGCCTCGCGAACAAAGTCATCGAGCTGGTCGACCTTGTCACCGTCGCCGTCGAAGAGGGCGAGGAACGACGCCTGTGTGCCGGTGGTGCCCTTGACGCCGCGGAACCGGAGCGTGTCGGCCAGGCGTTCGAGCTCAACGACGTCGTCGGCCACGTCCTGCGTCCAGAGCGTGGCCCGCTTGCCGACGGTGGTCAGCTGGGCCGGCTGGAAGTGCGTGTAGCCAAGCGTCGGCAGGTCCTTCCACTCGATTGCGAAGGTGCCCATCGCGTCGACGGCCCGAGCAAGCTTCGTCGCCAGCAGCCGCAGCGCTTCACGCATGACGATCAGCTCAGCGTTGTCGACGACATACTGGCTCGTCGCGCCCAGGTGAATGATGCCCTTCGCCGCCGGCGCGGCTTCTTCGAAGGTGTGGACGTGGGCCATCACGTCGTGGCGGAGTCGCTTCTCGTGCTCGGCGGCGCGGGCGAAGTCGATGTCGTTGAGACTCGCCTCCATCTGGGCGAGCGCGTCATCTGTGATGCGGTCGATGCCAAGCCGCTTCTCGCCCTCGGCCAACTTCAGCCAGAGCCGACGCCACAGGCCGATCTTGTGCGACGCCCCGAGCAGACGGAGCATCTCGGGCGACGCGTTCCGCGTGACGAGAGGCGACTCGTACTGATCCTGCGGCCGGGCGTTGCTCACGCGGCACGCTATGGAGCCGGCTCGCTGAGCCGACGGGCGATGTCGCCGATGATCCGCTTATCGCCGTACGCACCCGGATGGCCCGAACGCCAGAACGGCATCGGCAGCCACACCACGTGCCCGCGATCATGCAGATGCGGCGGCAACTGCAAGCCAGGGTCGCCGATGGCAGAGTCGTTCTCTCTCGCGTAGGCAACAATCGGAAAGTCGGATGCGGCAGCCAGCTCGACGCGTGTCAGTTCCTGCAGAAACGGACTGTTCGACCGCATCTCGCGTCCCGATCCGAAAAAGCCCGCCCGGTCGGCCAGCAGCGCACCCGAGTGGGGCGAGCAGATCGTGTAGAGCCGACGGATGTTCAGTCGCGACCGCTCGTCGGCTGGCATCGCCGCGAGCCTCGCGACAAGCCCGCCCATGCTGATGGCGACGACGTCGACCTCGGCCGTCTCTCCGGGGCGATTCGATGGGCGTTCCTGTTCGAAGCGCTCCACCACCGCGGCTGCCGCGTTGTCCATGGTCGAGGACAATCCCGGGCTGACCTTGATGTACGTCCGGTCCGGCAGCCGTCGACGCAGCTTCGCCACCGTCACGGTTGTCGCCAGCCCCGGATCGCCGTATCCACCGATGAC
>JBCDKH010000243.1 GCA_038746835.1 Planctomycetota bacterium
AGGTCGGGGTCGAACTCCTGGACGGTGCCGAGGCCGTGACAGTCGGGGCAGGCACCGTGGGGCGAGTTGAAGCTGAACAGCCGCGGCTCAAGCTCGCTGAGCGACACGTGCGGGTGGACCGGGCACGCGAAGTGCTCGCTGTAGAGATGATCATTCCAGTCGTTGCCGTCGGCGACGGTGACGATCACCGTTCCGCCCGTCAGCTTGAGCGCCGCCTCGATCGACTCCGCGACACGGCCGCGGATCTCAGGCTTGAGCACGATCCGGTCGACCACCGCCTCGACGTTGTGCTTGAACGTCTTCTTCAGCTTTGGCGGACTGTCGGGTTTGACGTCCATCACCTCGCCGTCGACGCGCGCGCGGACGAAGCCCTGTTTGACGATGGCTCCGAACGTCTCCTTGTGCTCGCCCTTCTGGTCGCGGACGAGCGGCGCGAGGATCATCAGCTTCGACTTCTCCGGAAGCGTCATCACCGTGTCGACGATCTGCGAAGCAGTCTGGCCGACGATCGGCCGGCCGCACTCCCAGCAGTGCGGCGTGCCAGCGCGGGCAAAAAGCAGCCGCAGATAGTCGTAGATCTCCGTCGTCGTTGCGACCGTCGACCGCGGATTGGACGACGAGCCCCGCTGCTCGATGGCGATCGTCGGCGGTAGGCCTTCGATGTCGTCGAGGTCGGGCTTCTGGAGCTGGTCGAGGAACTGCCTCGCGTAGGCCGACAGTGACTCCATGTACTTGCGCTGGCCCTCGGCGTAGACGGTGTCGAAGGCGAGCGTGCTCTTGCCGCTGCCGCTCAGGCCCGTGACGACCGTCAGCTTGTCGCGCGGGATGCTGAGCGAGATGTCCTTGAGGTTGTGCTCGCGAGCGCCGGTGATCTTGATCGATCTCGACGCGTCGGCAGGAGCAGCGGGCGAATCCACGCCGCGAGGGTAGACGTCGGTCGGATTGACGGCAGTGCTCGAAGGACGCTCCATGTCGCCCGCAGGCTATGACGGGCGTTCGCGTCCAGTTCGGGTTGCGGTCACTTCCAAAAGCGATGTGGATTCCACTGCCGCTCGAGATCGAGCACCTCGCCGGTCCGTTCGACCTCGCGATCGATCGACAGGTAGAACGCGACGCGACGACGCTCGACGGAACTCGACAGGACGTCGCTCAGGTTCAGCCCGCAGAACGACAGGACGCGATCGAGCCGCCGGGCCTCGGCCTGGCGTTCGACCATCGCCTCGTGATCGGGGCCGAAGCCCAGTCCGGATGAGCCTTCGATCGGCATCGGTTCAGTCTATCGCAGCCGGCTGGGGCGTGGTCAGGTCGTCGAAACGCTGCTGAAGCAGGTCCATCTCGCGACGCAGTTCGTCCGCCTGGTCGATGAGCCGGTTGATTTCATCCTGGTAGGCCTGCATCAGGTCGTAGTGCGCCTGGGCGGCGTCGCGTAGCTCTTCGGCCCGCGGGAGGACGGCACGCTCCCAATCCGCTCGCAGCTGTTCGAGACGAGCGGCGGCCGGGGGAGCTTCGACCGCCGGACGCGTCGCGGGTGTACCACCAGCGACGGGCGACAGGATCAGTGTCACGGGCGTGCCGGCAGGCGGGACGACGTCGACGTTCGTCTCCCACTGCAGCGTCGCGTTGTCGCTGCTGGCCAGCTCGTCGACGTCGATCACCGTCGACTCGAAGTTGACCAGCGCCACGAGCTGTCCCGTCGCGTCCGCCGCATAAGCCTGGCCGCCGTCGTTGGTTTCGTAGAGCCGGCTGCCGACGAAGACGAACGTCTGCGGCGGCATGGGCTCGCGCGTTTCGATGTGCCGAATCCACTCGCCGACGCGAACCCGTCGCGTCTCGCCCTCGACTTCCCACTCGATCTCCGCGCGCATCGGCGGCCCGACGGGGGCGAGCCAGCGTCGTGCGGCTTCGCTGTAACGCAGCGGGCGGCCAGGGCGCATGCCGACGCCGAGCAGCGCCGCGTGGACGGTCGACGGCTGGGCACGCGTCCGCAGCAGGCTCTCGTGATCGGCCGTGCCGGTGACGACGCAGACGAATTCCAGCGGCATGTCGACCCGCAGCACCTCTGCCTTGACGCGGACTTCCCGTGCTTCGGCATCAACAGAAACGAGCCGACCCTCGTCGGCAAGGGTCGGCCCGGTCCACGAAAGGATCGCGAGCAGTGTCGTCAGGAGCAGCGTCGGGCCTCGCATCGCCCGACTCTACCGTCGCAGGACGTTTCGCTCACGCGATGTCAGGCGAGTTCGGTTACGAGTTCGCCGAAGGACCGTTGCGGCTTGTGGAAATACGCAGCCCCTTCGAACCAGCCGCCGTAGCAGGAGCGGCATCGGATTACGGTGACAGCGACGCGTCGCTCCTCATCGGCAAGGTCCCGGCAGTGCAGTGTCCCGCCGTAGCCCAGCGGCAGTCGCTCGGGCGTGATGAAGCCGACGGCACGCGGCTCGACGTCGCGAATGAACAGCATGCGATGCGGGACACCGCCGTCGTCGGCAAACAGCGTCAGGCCGGCTTCCTGCCGGATCGGAACGCGGACGGCACCTTCGCGCCGCTCGTACATCGCTGGCACCTGTCCGCGGCTGGTCTTGGCGGCGTCCATCGCCGTGAGAATCATCGACGCCTGTTGGCGAAGAACGGTCTCGCGCTCGTCCTCAACGCCGTCACTCTCGACGGCAGGAATGACGAGCGACGACAGGTCGGCGGGTGAGTCGGCGTCGTCGGTGCGATTGAACGGAGCAGGCGGCTGGAGTGTCATCGTGTTGGTGGTTCGGGCGTGGGGTTCGCGGAAGAGTCCGCGGCCTTCCCGATGTCCGATTCACCAATCCCGTTGTCCAGACGCGACCGACTCTTTCCGGTCGGCCCGATAACCACCGGTCACTCAATCACCGGCGGCAGCACACGCACAGGCAGAAACTGCCGCCCCCACTTTTTGGCCTCGGCGTGGCTGTCGTAATAGACGTCGAGCTTCATCCCCTTGATCGCCCCGCCACGGTCGATGACTTCGACGACCTCGCCTCCATCGCTTCCGTAGCCAGGAACGACCAGGCGCGTGCCGAACGGGAAGAACTCTGTATCGCCCGCGACGAACAAGCCGTCGTTGTAGCTAACCGGCAAGCCGCTGGCCGTGACGCCTTTTGCCCGCGGGCCGCAGCACTTGACGCACGGGCAGTAGGCCGTGACTTCCATCAGCACGATGTCGCCCGGCGGCTCGCCGGTTTCGTCCACGACCAACGTGTCCGCCGCCCGCGCCTCCGGGGCCGCCAGGACCGGCGTCTGTGCCACAAGCGCGTCGTTCGACCCCACGAGCAACGTGGGAATCCCATCCGACGCCCCGCCGGAGCCCGACGCCCCAAACAGCACGACCGTTGCCGCCCCGGTCAAAAAGATGCAAGCCGGCCACACCCGCCTCACCCACGACCGCCCGCCGCCGTTGGCAGCGCAGTCCTCGTGCGTTTCATCGAAGATGGCCTGATCCGCATCCATGCGTTCGCCTCGGCCATATCCTGCGGCCGGTCGCGAGCGTCGCAGGATGGACACCCTGCGTCAAGCTGATCACGGGCTCACTTGTTTTCAGGATTGTCGTGCATCGAGGCATCGACCTCGTGCTCGCCGGCGATGGGGCTGAGCGGGTTGGGGATGTTCGGGGCCTTCGGCTCGTACTTGACGGTCGACGCGTGCGGCTTCACGTAGTCGACCATGTTGGCCAGCACGCGGCGGACTTCGGGGTTGTGGTAGATCGGGAACGTCTCGTGGCCGGGGCGGAAGTAGAAGACCTTGCCGGCACCGCGCTTCCAGCCCATGCCGCTGCGGAAGACCTCGCCGCCTTCGAACCAGCTGATGAAGGCCGTCTCGTCCGGCTCCGGCACGTCGAAGTGCTCGCCGTACATCTCGGTCTGCGGAAGCTCGATGTAGTCCTTCTCCAGTCCGACCGTCACCGGGTGGCCGGGGCTGACGCACCAGAGGCGTTCCTTTTCGGCGGCCTCGCGCCACTTCAAGCAGCAGCCGGTGCCCATGAGCCGCTTGAACGGCTTGGAGTAGTGCCCGCTGTGCAGCACGACCAGGCCCATGCCTTCCCAGACCCGCTTAACAACCTTCTCGACGATCTCGTCCTTCACATCGCCATGCCGGGCGTGGCCCCACCACGTCATCACGTCGGTCTTGGCCAGCAGCTCGTCGGACAGGCCGTGGTTCGCGTCCTGCTCCTGCGTTGCCGTCGTCACGTTGACCGCGCTGCCGAGGTGCTCCTCGATCGCACTCTTCATGACGACGTGCATGCCGTCCGGGTAGTGCTTGGCAACGGTCGGGTTCTTGTGCTCGTGGTGGTACTCGTGCCAGACGGTGACGTTGATGGGCATTGCCGAGGCTATGCCTCAAGAGGCGCTGTCGCAGGTGCTGCAGTTTGACGCGGGCGATCGAGGAGTAGCTTCCGAATAGCGAAGGCGAGCCAAGCCCGACGTTCTTCTGAAAGCTCCTCTCCGAGGGCGAGTCGGAGCCCATGCGTTCGATGGATGCAGACGGAGAACTGAGCTTTAGAATCCGCGGAAGTCATCCGAGGATTCTAAAGCTCAGTTCTCCGTCTGCATCCATCGAACGCATGGGCTCCGACTCGCCCTCGGAGAGGAGCTTTCAGAAGAACGTCGGGCTTGGCTCGCCTTCGCTAT
>JBCDKH010000244.1 GCA_038746835.1 Planctomycetota bacterium
ATTCGCAGAGGCAGACGTCGGTGATCGCCAGCATCGGATTGCCGCGACGTTGCGTCTCGCGCAGAAGTCGGCAGACGACGTTGTCGCCGGCCTCGCCGGATGAGCCGACGGCATCCTTCTGATCGTCACCGAGCACGCCGACGACGAGGTATCCGCCGATGCCGAGCTCGGCCATCGAGTCGAGCCAGTCGGCCGCGTCGTCGACGCCGAGGCGGAAGACGCCCGGCATGCTCGCGACCTCCAGCTTCGGCCCGTCGTGGACAAACACCGGCACGATCAGGTCGCTTGCACGAAGGCGAACACGCTGCAGCATCTGGCGAACCTGCGGCGTTCGGCGGAGTCGACGAGGACGCACATCTGGAAACGAACCACCGGCCATGACGACAGGATAAGCCCTGCGTCTCCAAGGGACGTGCAATCGTTACAGTGAACCGATGTCCGGGCCGTCGGCGACACTCCTCCTCGACCGGGCCGGCTCGGGCAAGACGCGGCGGTTGCTGGACAGTCTGCAAGACGTGGTCACGGGCGATCCGTTGGGCGACGAGGTCTTGCTGGTCGTCCCGCCGCAGGCGACGTTCGACTACGAGCGGCTGGTCGCGTCGACCGTCGGGCCGACGCTGCGGGTGCGCGTGCTGGACCCGCGTCGGCTCGTGACGCATCTGCTCGACGGGACCCAGGCTGCGGCGATGCCGGAGGTCGACGAGGCGGGCCGGCAGCTGCTGGTCTCGTTGGCACTGCGTCAGACCGCAGACCAGCTCGCGACGCTGCGCGATGTCGCCCAGCAACCCGGCACCGCCGCGATGGTCGACGCGGCACTGGGCGACCTTCGCGCGGCCGAAGTTGATCTTGACGACTTCGCGTCGTCCAACGACGAGCTGTCGGTAAAACTTTCAGACCTGAAGATCGTTCGCGAGCGGTACGACGCCCTGCTCGACAGCCGACTCGATCCTGCAGGCCGGCATGACGCGGCCATCGCGACGGCTCGCTCGTCGAACAGACTGCGTTGGAGCCGGCTGTATGTCGACGGCTTTCGACTGCTGACCCGGCCGGAGCGACGGCTGCTCGCGGCAGTGGCTGCGCGTGCTGAGGCGACGCTCGCAGCGTTCACGTGCGAGGCAGACGCGGACGTCGTGGGCACGGGGCTTTTTGCCACAACCCGCGCGAGCGTCACCGCGTTTGAGGCCGAGCTTTCGGACGCGGGCGTCGCCGTTCGTCGCGCGTCGCTAACCGATCAGAAACCGCGACTGAGCTCCGCCGCGATTCGGCTGCTCGAACGCGATGCCGCCCAACCTCGGCCGTCGCAGGCGATCGACATCGACGCGCTCGAAGTCCATGCACTCGACGCCGCCGATCCTGTCGCGGAGGCCAAGGCGTGTGTTGCAGTCGTGAAGGACTGGCTGATCGACGGCGTCTCGCCGAGCGAGTGTGCCGTGCTGTTCCGCCAGAGCGAGCAGGCGACGCGCGTCCTCCTCGACGCCGCGGCCGAGGTCGGCCTGCCGATTTTCGTCGATCGTCGCAAGCCTGCGTGGAACCACGCGTGCGTTCGCCTCGTGAAGTCGGTCCTCGCGTGCGCGCTCGACGGCTGGTCGACGCGAAACGCCTTGGCTCTGGCGAAGAGTCGGCTCGCCGTTGCCGAGGCTTCGGATGCAGAACAGCTTGAGCTCTTCGTCCGCAGCGATCAGATCCGCGGCCGACAGATGTGGGAGCAGGCCGAGCCTTGGCTTGCTCTCGAGGAAGACGACGCCGAGGCCGCGACGATTGCCGAGCGTGTGCGTCGGCGGCTCGTTGACGCGGTTGCACTGCTGAGGCAATCGCTCGATGCCGAACGAATCGTCGCAGATCACGTCGCGGCGTTGCAGTCGGTGCTGGAGGCGTTCGACGTCGACGCTGGCATCGCAGCGATGGCCGAGCGTGAGTCGGATCGGCCGGAGGCGGCGGACGAGCACGTCGGCGCTTGGGCGGCGGTGCAGGACCTGATCGGGCGTCTTGCATCGCTGGCACCGGAGGCGTCGGTCGACGGCGAGACCTTCGCCGCCATGCTGCTCGGCGGGCTCGACCGGTTGCAGTTCGCGACGACCCCGCCGACGGCCGAGGCAGTGGTGCTGGCGGACGTCGAACGCGTCGTCCTGCCCGCGGGCGTGAAGCGGGCCGTGGTCGTCGGCCTGAGCGAGGGCATTTTCCCACAAGCCGGACGCGACGAGGCTTTGCTCGACGACGGCGATCGTGCGGCGCTTCGACAACGCGGTCTCGACGTGCCTGCCGACGACGGGGCCGAGGAGCGGCGTCTGGCCTACCGCGCTTTCACTATCGCCTCAGAGCAACTCGTCCTGCTCCGGCCGAAACACGACGCTTCAGGTCGGCCGATGCCGGAGTCGTCGTTTCGCGTCCACGCACGCCAACTCCTCGGGCTCGACGTCGAGACCGTCGAACGCCCCGTCGCCAGCGAGCGCGACGCCACGGCCTATGTCCTGGCAAAGGTCAACAACCGCACGCCGCTGACCACGCTCGCGACGCACCTGTACAACGCCGTCCGCGACGGCGACGTTGCCCGCCGAACTTGGCCGTCGCTGTCGTGGTCGAACAGACCAGCATTGAGCGAATTCACGCGAAGCTCGCTGCTCGGCGAGACGCTCGAAGCGAAGGTCGATCGCCTCGAAGACTTCGCCCGGTGCCCGTTCCGCCACTTCGCCAAGCACGCCCTGTCGCTGCCAGAGCCTCGGCCGACGGATGACGCGTTTCGCGAGACCGCACTGCTCACACACGACGGCTTGGCCGGCGTGGTGCGCGATGTCGCGTCGGGTCGCCTCGACTGGCAAGACGCGGTGGCGATCGAACGGTCGACGCAGTTCCACGTTCGCCGCGCAGCAGGCAAGCTGCGTGGCGGCAGTCTCGCGGAGACGCGGGTCGGCCGATTCGTGATCGCACGCGTCACGCGGACGCTGGTCGATGTGCTCGCCGCGCAGCAGGCCGCGCTGAGCCGTGGCCGGATGACGCCGGCGTACTCCGATGTCCGCTACGGCTCCGAAGAACACGACGCGCTTCCGCCGCTGGAGCTGACGACGCGCCGCGGCCGGCGTGTCCTTCTGAGCGGCCGGATCGATCGCATCGACCTGGCCCGCACGTTGGACGGCGAGACGATTCCCTGCTCGCTCGCGATCGACTACCGCTCCGGCTCGGCAGAGTCGGTCACGCGCAACCTGCGGCTCGGCCTGTCGTTCGGCATCGTCGTCCACCTGCTCGCGCTCCAGTCCCACGGCAGCCGGCTCACTCCGAGCCCGGCGGAAGAGGCGTTCGGCTCACTCGTCGTTCCGAGCGGCAGACGCATGACGAGCGTCGACGACGTGCAGGAGGCGCTCGACCAGCCAACGGAGTTGCGTCTGCTGCGAAACAAGCCGCGTGGCATCATCGACTACGACCATCTGCCGCTGCTCGACGCGACATTCGCCGGGACGAATGAGGAGCGACACGAGCCCGGCACGAGCGACGCCTTCGCCGCATCCATCACCAAAGCCGGCCTGCCGAGCAAGCGTGGGAGCGACGTCCTGACGACCGAGCAGATGGACGGCCTCGTCGAAGGCGTGCGGCTCGCGGTGGTCGACGTCGCCGACGGCATCCTGGACGGTCACATCGAGCCCAAGCCCTTTCGCATCGGCAAGACCACGCCGTGCGGCTCGTGCGGGTTTCGGCCGCTGTGTCGGTTCGAGACGCCTGAGGATGCGTATCGCCGCGTGACTCCGATCCCAATTCCGGAGGCCGACGACGATGTCTGACGGCTTTCGCTGGACGCCTGCCCAGCAACGCGCGATCTCGCTCGTCGGCCGGAGCGTCGTCGTCGGCGCGGCGGCCGGCAGTGGCAAGACGGCCGTCCTCGCGGCGCGTGCGGTCGAGTTGGTCACGACGGGCGGCGTCAACAGCGACGGCAAAGCCGGTCGGCCGTGTGGCGTGTCGCAGCTTCTGGTCGCGACCTTCACCAATGCCGCCGCGAACGAGATGCGGCAGCGGATTGCGGCCCGACTGGGAGACGCCATCGCCGTGGCAGAGCCGAAGCAACGACAGCGTCTGCGATCGGAGCTCGATCGCCTTCCCGCCGCGACGATCGGCACGCTCTCGTCGATCGCCGGGCAACTCGTGCGTCGCCACGATGCCAAGGTCGGAGTCGATCCGCACTTTGCGGTGCTGCCCGACGAACAGGCCCAGACGCTGCGGCTGGATGCGGCTCAGGCAGCCATCGAAGACGGCCTCGGCGAAGACGAGGCGACGGCCGCGCTGTTGGACGAACTTGTCGACGGCGACCTGCCGAGGCTCGCTCGGTTGCTGGTCGACGTCCACGGTCGCGTCTGGTCGCTGCCGGACCCGCAGCAGTGGCAAACGGAAACGACGGCCGCACTCGCGGAACTGGTGAATGCCGACTGGTCCAGCTCGTCGCTCGCGACGTTGATGACGCGCGTCGTTCGCCGCGAGAAGCCAGACCACCCGGCACACGCGGCGACGGCCCCAGAACCACACGCCGCAGCGGCAAGCGAGCCCAACCGGGAGA
>JBCDKH010000245.1 GCA_038746835.1 Planctomycetota bacterium
CCACACGTCGATCGTCGTGTCGTCGTAGATCGTGGCAAGCAGCGTCTGCCCGCCGGCACTGATGAGATCGCCTTCCTCGACGCTCGCCTTTTGAATCAGGCCGGCGCGAGGCGCTTTGATTTCGCTGTCGTCGACGTCGAGCTGCTTGATGGCCAGCTGCTTCTCGGCGACCTCGACGGCGGCCGCGGCGACCTCGGCCTGGGCTCTGGCTTCGTCCGCCTGAAGCTGCGTCACCGCGCCGTCGCGCGCCGACCGCTCGATCCGTGCGGCCGTCGCCTCGGCGAGGGCCTGCTGTGCCTTGGCACTTTCCAGCTGAGCAGCGGCGGCGTCGCGTGCGGCGATGAACGGCTGCTGATCGACCACGAACAACACATCGCCCTGCGAGACGGGACTGCCGTTGTCGAATCGAATCTCCTCCAGAATGCCGCCGACGCGGGCACGGATGTCCGACGAATCGGCCGCCTGCGTGCTGCCGGTGAACGTGGCATAGGTCGTGACGCTCCGCACGCTCGGCTGGGCGACGACGACCTCCGGCGGCGGCGGGGCTTCGAACTCGTTGGTGCCACAACTGATGCCAGCGAGCGACATCGTCGCTGCCAGCGACACTGCCGCTACCGTCTTTGCGAACCGATGGCCCATTCGAGCTTCCTTCTGCCGAACTTGACGAGTCGCCGTGCAACCCAGGTTGCGGCGGCCCTTGTTGTATCTGCCGCGGCAGCGGGCTGCAAAGTCGGACCCGACTACGAAGGCCCGCCCGTCGAAAACGTGGGCGTTCCCGACGAGTTTTCGGCAATCGACGACCCGACCTTCGTCCCCGGCGAGGCGGACCTGCGGGTTTGGTGGACGGTCTTTGACGACCCGATGCTCAGCGACATCATCGACGCCGTCGCCGAGAACAACCGCGACCTTCGCGTCGCCGTCGCCAAGGTGGGCGAGGCCCGGGCACGCATCAACATTGCCACGGCCGGCCGCAGCCCCAACGTCTCCCTTGGCGGAGGCTCTGCAGCGACGGGCAACACCGACACCGGCTTTGCAAGCGGCCTCACGAGCAGCCTGTCGGCCGAAGCCTCGTGGGAAGTCGACGTCTTCGGCCGCATCGCTCGGCAGATCGAATCGGCCGAGGCCGACTTCGCGGCGCCCGAGGCCGACCGGCGTGACGTGCAGGTCTCCCTCTTTGCCGAGGCCGCAGATCGCTACCTCTCTGTCCGTCGCCTGCAGGAACAGCTCCGCGTCGCCGAGGCGAACCTGGAGACGCAGAACGAGATCCTCGACCTCACCAGGATTCGCGAGCGCGACGGGTTGGCCTCGCGGCTCGATGTCGTCCGTGCCGAGCAGCAGGTCGCCAGCAATGAGGCCCAGCTGCCGCCGCTCAGGATCGACCTCAATCGCAACATCAACACGATCGCGCTGCTCGTCGGCGAGGCCCCGCAGAATCTGCCGTTCGACCTGGAGACGCCCCAGCCACTGCCCGTCCCGCCGGCGGAGATCGTCATCGGCATTCCGGCGGAGCTGCTGCGTCAACGCCCCGATGTCCGCGCGGCCGAGCGACGCCTCGCCGCCCAATCCGCACGCGTCGGCGTGGCAGTGTCGCAGCTCTATCCGCAGTTCGGTCTGGGCGGCTCGATCAACAGCGACCTCGCAGGCTCGCCGCTCGGCTTCAGCCTCGGCCCGAGCGTCCGCTGGACGCTCTTCGACGGCGGGGCCCTCGAAAGCCAGGTCGACGTGGCCGACGCCCAGCTCGAACAGGCGGCGCTGCGTTACGAGCAGACGGTCCTCCGCGCACTGGAAGAGGTCGAGTCCGCGATGACGGCGTTCATCGAACAGCGGCTTCGCCTCGAGGCCGTCGAGACGTCCGCCGCCAGTGCCCAGGAGGCCTACGACCTGGCGACGAGGCTCTACCGCGACGATCTGATCGACTTCCAGGCGTTGCTGAGCGTCGAGATGGAGCTGTCGACCGCCAACGCCCAGGTCGCCGAAGCCAGCGGCCTCTCGACGCAAAACCTCGTCGCCCTCTACAAAGCCCTCGGCGGCGGCTGGGACCCGGATCAGCTCGAAACCGCCGACACTGAAGACACCACTGACCAAGACGACTAGCCGCCGAGTGCCATGCAAGTTTCGAGCTTCATCGCGATCACCCTCGGGTTCGTTGTCTACTTCATCGGCGTCTTCCTCACACGCCGGATCAGCCTGCTGCGCGAGTTCAACATCCCAGAGCCCGTCAGCGGCGGCCTCTTCGCGGCGGTCATCACCGGGCTGGTCTACCTGCTGTTCGACACGCAGATCACCTTCGACCTTTCGGCGCGCGACGCGCTGCTGGTCGTCTTCTTCACGACCATCGGGCTCAACGCCCAGTTCGCCGACCTGATCCGCGGCGGGAAGCTCGTGCTGATCCTGCTCGGGCTGACGCTGGCGTTCATGATCATCCAGAGCGTCGTCGGCCTCGTCGGCGCGCAGCTCTTCGGACTGCCGCGACCCGTCGGCGTCCTGCTCGGCACGGCGAGCCTCATCGGCGGACACGGCACCGCCATCGCGTGGGGGCCGACGATTCAGGAACAGACCGGCTTCGAAGCCGCCGCCGAAATCGGCATCGCCGCCGCCACGCTCGGCCTCGTCGTCGCCAGCATCGTCGGCGGCCCGATCGCCAAGTTCCTCATCCAGCGCGACAAGCTCACCTCCGATCAGACCGATGCAGAGCCCGTCGTCGGCATCCCATCCACCACCGAGGACAACGCGACCGACAAGCTCGACCATGTGACGCTCATGCGCTGCATGCTGACCGTCCACATCGCGATCATCTTCGGCTACGTCGCACACGAAGCCATCACGGCCGCCGGCTTGAAGCTGCCGCTGTTCGTGCCGTGCCTGCTCGTCGGGATCGTCATGAGCAACACGCTCCCGACGCTCCTGCCGAGCTTGCGACCGATCTGGCCTAGCCGAACCAAGGCGATGGCCGTCTTGAGCGACTACGCGCTCAGCGTGTTCCTCTCGATGTCGCTAATGGCTCTGCAGCTCTGGACGCTCGCGGGTCTGGGCGTGCCGCTGCTGGGCATTCTGATCCTGCAGGTCGTCGCGGCCGTGGTGTTCATCATCTTCCTCGTCTACCGCCTGCTCGGCCGAAACTACACGGCCGCGGTGCTGAGCGCGGGCTACGCCGGCTTCAGCCTCGGCGCGACCCCGACCGCCATCGCCAACATGTCCGCCGTCGCCAAACGCTTCGGCCCGGCCCCGCTCGCGTTCATCCTCCTGCCACTCGTGAGCGCCTTCTTCGTCGACCTTGCCAACGCGGTGCTGATCCAGCTCTTCACGTCGATCTAGCGACGTCTTCAAGACTGCCACGACAAGCCATGTCCTGCTCCAAGCCGCTCATCGCGTTCCTGCTCGCACTTCTCGCAGCTGCCTGGCTGTCCGCACCGGTCGCCGCGCAGGACGCATCGGCCGTCGAGCCCGCCGTCGACGCCGAGGTCGGCAAGACGCTGCTCGACCGCCTCGCCGGCACGTGGAACCTCACCGCCACCCGCGCTAGCGGCGAGACCATCACCGGCCGCAACACGTACACGCCCACGCTGGCCGGCAACGCCCTGCACGTCACCACGTTCGTCACCAACCCCGACGGCACGACCTATCAGCGCTACGACCGCCTGATGTGGTTCGACGCCGCCACCGGCCACGTCCGCACCGTCGGCCTGAACAACGACCTCGACGTCCGCGAACAGACGTTTTCGATCTTCGGGAAAGACTCGTTCCGCCGCGGCTTCGACGACCCCTCTTCCCGCTCCCGCGAGACCTACGCCTTCGAATCCACCACCACCATTACCTGGCAAGTCGAAATCCCCACCGACGACGGCTGGACCGTCGCCGTCAGCGGCGTGTGGGAAAAGGAGTAGCCGCTGGACGAAGACGCCCGTCGTCAGAGGCGCAGCGGGGCGATCTCGCGGAGTTTGGGGAGTCGGAACCACAGGCCGAGCCACGCGATGACGCCGATGATCGGGGCGGCGAACCACGGCTCGCCGATCCGCAGACTCGCCGCAGTCGCCCCGCCCATGTACGCCGCCACGAGCACCCCGCCGACGACGGCCGTCTGCGGCACGAGGTAGAGCACCACGCACGCCGCCTCGATGATCGCGACCGTCAGCAGCAGGTCACTGCTCCAGCCCAGGCCCTCCCACTGCTCGACATACTCCGGGGGAGCAACGAACTTCCCGATCGCACTCGCCCCGAGCGCGAAGGCGGCCAGCCCGGTAAGCACCCACCCCGTCCGAAACGCCCCACGACCCGGCTTTGCGTTGGAAGCTGCGTTCATGCCTGCAGCGTAGCAGCGGGGCCGGGAGCGACCTCGGTGTCACCGTTCCATCCCTCCGAACCCGACACCCCCGACTGGGCCAGACCGCTCACCTGGGCCCAGATGCACGGCCACGCTGACATCGTCCGTTTGCTGAGCTGACTCCTCGTTCCTCGGCACCTAGCCCCGTGGGGGGCGCAACAATTGGTGGCC
>JBCDKH010000246.1 GCA_038746835.1 Planctomycetota bacterium
CGCGACACGGACCCGCAGCCGGACGCTTGCCTGCTCCTGCCGGAGTCACGTGGCGGGCGGGCCAAGCTCGTCGATGGCTACGTCCACGGCCCGCCAGAGCTGGTCGTCGAGGTTGCTGCCAGCACGGCCAGCCTCGACGCCAACGCCAAGGCCGAGGCTTACCATGCGGCCGGCGTGCCAGAGTACTTGCTTTGGCGAGTCGAAGAGGAACGGATCGATTGGTACGAGCGATTGGAAGACCGCTATCTCGCCATGATCCCAAACGCAAACGGCCTGATCGAGAGCAAGCACTTCGAAGGTCTCAGGCTCGATCCGGAAGCCTTGCTCCGTGGCGATCTGGCGAAAGTGCTCAGCGATGTCGCGAGCTGACTATGGCGTGTCGTCTACGCGTTCCTGCGGACGCCAGCCGCCGCCGAGGGTGCGGTAGAGAATCATGTAGTCGCGGACGACGTTCGCCTCGGCGGTCGCAAGCGCGTCTTCGGCGCTGAAGAGCAGCGACTGAGCGTCGAGCACGCGGTCGAACTCGACAAGGCCGTCCGTGTACTGGGCTTCCGCTAACTCCACCGCGCGGCGGGCGGCGGTGACGCTGTCGGTGAGTGTCAACTCGCGCTCGCGGTCCTGCGCGAGGTTCGTCAACGCGTCAGCCACTTCGGCCAGAGCCAGGAGCAGCGTGCGTCGATGCTCGGCGCGTGCCTCGTTCACACGGGCGTCGGCCGCGCCGACGAGCGCTCGCAGTGTCCCGCCCTGGAAGATCGGCCAGTTGATCGCCGGGCCGACGCCGAACGTGCGGCTGTCCCAGTTGAACACGTTGTCGATGTCCCCAGCTGCGAAGCCGAACGTGCCGACGAGACTCAACCGTGGATAGAGGTCGCCTTCCGCCGCACCGACGGACGCAACTGCCGAGGCAAGTTCGCGCTCGGCGCGCCGGATGTCGGGACGACGTCGCAGGAGGTCGGCTGGCACGCCGACGGCGAGATCGTCGTCGGGGACAGGCAGCGCGGCCGAGTCGTCGATCACGAACTCCGCGTAGCCGGGGACCTCGCCAGAGAGACGCGAGAGGCGATTCCGGGCGGCCTGGGCTGAGGCTCGAAGTGCCGGAACGGTGGCCTTGGTCTGCTGCAGGTTGGCGACGGCCTGGGCGACATCGAGCTCGGTCGTAAGCCCGGCCTCGAACCTGGCCTGGGCAAGGTCGAGCGATCGCTGCTGGAGGTCGACGTTCTGCTGGGCGATGTCGAGTCGGTTGCTCAGTTCCAGCGTGTCGACGTACGCGACGGCCACCTCGGCGGCGAGCGTGACGCGAACGTCGACCAGGTCGAACAGCTCCGCCTCCAGCGTGCGATCGGCGGCCTCGACGCGACGCGACAGCCGGCCGAAGAGGTCGATCTCCCATGAGAGTCCACCGTCGATCTGCCAGAGGTCGGTCTCGGGTTGAAACGCGAACCCACCACCTCCACCGCCGCCCCCGCCTCCACCACCTGCCGGGAAGCCGTCGAGGTTTTCGCTGATGCGATCACGCGAATAGAACGCGTTCGCTTCGATCTGCGGCAGGCGTGCCCCGTTCTCTGCGGCGCGGAGCGCACGGGCTTCCATGACGCGCGCCACCGCCTCTTCGACGTCAGGACTCGCGATGATCGCGCGCTCGACGAGACGTGTCAGACGCTCGTCGTTGAACCGTGTCCACCATTCGGACAGGTCCGAGGGACGGCTCGTTGCACGCGGGTCGCCTGTCACGCCAGTGAACGACTGTGGCACCGGCAACTCCGGGGGCTCGTAGCCGGGACCGACGCGGCAGCCGACGAGCGTCATCGCGGCGATGGCGAGAAGAGGCATTGACCTCACGCGGGCACCGCCTTCATGTCACCGGCGTCGGGGCGCTCAAAGGCGTCGTCGCTCCGAACCGCTGGACGAATCTGCATCCCGAGCGCCTTCTTCAAGTCCATCACGATGCTGAGCATGGCGGGCGTGACGAAGAGCGTGAAGACCGTCGACACAAAGAGCCCGCCCACCACCACCGCCCCAAGTCCGCGGTAGAGCTCGGTACCGCTGCCCGGGATCAGCACGAGCGGAAGCATCCCGCCGACGCTGGTCAGCATGGACATGAAGATCGGGCGGACGCGGCTCCGAACGGCTTCGCTGATGGCTCGACGTGGGCCGATGTTGCCTTCGGTCCCTTCTTTCTCGCCGTGACAATCGACGCACGCTTCGTCGAGGTCGGACCCGGACATCCTGAGGAAGTTGAGCGTCTGCTCGACGATCAAAATCGCATTGTTGACGACGGTGCCGGCCAGGATGATGAAACCGAGCATCGCCAGCACGTCCAGCTGCGTCGTCGGCAGGTAGCGGCTCGTGCCCGTCCAGACGTTGATAAGCCACAGGCCGAGGAAGCCGCCGAACGTCGCCAGCGGCACGGTGAGCATGATGACGAACGGATAGCTCCAGCTCTGGAAGAGCACGCACATGAGCAGGTAGACCACGATCAGCGCGATCGCCACGCTGCTGGTAATCGTGCCGACGATCGAGCCATCGCCCAGCAAGGTCTCCTGGATGTCGCTTAGCGCGTCAGCCGTACCGGCGACGTTGCTCTGCACGCTCGGCGGCATCGCGCCGAGGTCGCGTTGGGTCTCGATGATCTGCTGAATCTCAGCGATGGCTGTCGCGAGCGGCACGCCTTCGGCGGCGGTGACTTCGAGCGTCACGCCCGGCACACCGGCGATGCGGCGGATCTGCGTCGGGCTCGTCGACTCGACGAAGTCAGCAACATCCGAGAGCGTGACGGTCGAGCCGTTGGGCGTGGCGACCGACGCCTGAGCCAGTTGCTCGATGGCCGATCCGCGCTCGCCGTTGGTGTCGGCGGCTTGGCTGAGCGTCGTAAGGATCGTGACGTCGCGTAGCTCGTCGGGGAACTTGTACGCGTCGCTGAGGATGATGCCATCCGCCAGTGCCGCGGCGGTCAGGCCGACATCGGTTTCGGTCAGGCCGACGTCGCTGGCTCGAATCGGATCAGGCCGAATCGACAGCTCCGGTCCCTGGAGGTTGAAGTTGGCGGGCTTGGGTTGAACCTGGTCGAAGCTGTTCATCAGCCCGCCGAACAGCGCGCCTGCCGCCGCCTGGACTTCGTCGAGGTTCTGACCGGTTAGGTCGATGCTGACGGCCGCGCCGCTACCACCGCCTAGTTGGAACAGCGGGGCCTGGAATGCGAACGCGAATGTCCCTGGAATGCCCTGGGTCGCGTGGCTGAACAGTGGCTCGATGTCGACGACCTTGTTCTCATCGAGACTGATCGCACCGTGGAAGACCGTGTCCTGCGTCGAAAGCCCGACGATGAAATAGTTCTCCAGCGGCGGCGGCGTGACAGTGAGTTCGCCTTGCTCGGCCGTCATGACTGTCACGGGGTCGACGCGTTGCTGAGCCTCGTCGAGCGACGCCTCCTCCTTCAGCACGGCGTAGCCGGCATCGAAGTAGGGCTCCATCTTCGTCTGCACCTGATCGGCCAGGTCGTCGTATGTGCCGAGGTTGTAGCCCGGCGGTGGGATGACGATCCCGAAGACGATGTTGCGGTTCCCCTTGGGCAAGTAGTCAAACGGCGGTAGCAGTGCGACCACGCCGACGACAACCAGGCCCATCGCGACGACGACGACGGTGATGCGGCCGATCCACGAGCCGTTAATCTCATGAATCGCATCCGCGAAGTACCCGGGAACCCCGCTGAAAATGTTGACCTTCTGGAAGGCTGATTTCTGCCCAGGCGAGGCCGTGCCGCCAGCCATCGGGTGCAGCTCTTCGCTGGTCTTGGGCTTCAGCAGCAGGGCTGCCGCCGACGGAATGACGAGCACGCTGACGACGTAGCTGATGAAGACCGCCGCGCAGATCGCGATGCCCAGATCGCGAAACAGCTGGCCGACTTGCTGCTCGATGAGCAGCACGGGCACGAAGACGACGACCGTCGTCAGCGTGCTGGCAAGTACGGCCGTCGCGACCTCGCGCGTGCCGTCGTAGGCGGCGCGGGGTGGCTTCTTGCCCATCTCCAGGTGCCGGTAGATGTTCTCCAGCACGACGATCGAGTTGTCGACGACCAGCCCGATCGCAAAGGCCGCCCCGGCGAGGCTGATGACGTTGACCGTCCGGCCAAGCGCTATCATCGCGATGCTCGCACCCAGCACGCTTGTTGGAATGGCCAGCGCGACGATGCCGACGCTGCGGACCGACCGCAGGAATATCAGCAGAACGACGACCGCCAATGCCGCCCCAATGAGCAAGTTGCTCCGAACCATCGCGATGGCGGAGCGAACGTAAACGGTCTCGTCGTAGACCTGCCGCAGCCGGACCGTGCCTTCGTAGTTTTGGCTTCGGGCGTACTGGTCGAGAATGCCGCCTTCGGCATTCATCTCGGCAATGGTCGCCTGCATGCTGTCCATCACCGACA
>JBCDKH010000247.1 GCA_038746835.1 Planctomycetota bacterium
ACGCGACGCAGTTCGCGGCCCTCGTCCGCAGCTACGACGCCGGAGACGGCGTGACGCTGCTGCTGTTCCGTGACGGCGAAGAGGTCGAAGTCGACGTCAAGCTCGCCGCCGCGATGGTGCCGCCGCTGGAGATGTACGGCGCCACGATCATGCCATCCGTGCAGTGGCCCGACCTTCGTGAGCGAAGGCAGATGGTGCCGCAGCTCCGCGCGATCGAACTGCCACCGGCACCTCCGGTGATTGACCGGATTCCCGGTCTATTCCCCGGCGACGATCGGGACGGCTTCAAGGGCAACATCTCGCGGAGCGTCATCCGAGACGATCGCGGCTCGGCCACACTCGTCGAGACCGACGAAGAATCGACGCTTGTCGTCCGCGACGACGAGGGCAACGTCATCTTCGAAGGCCCGCTACCCGCCGAAGACGAGCGCGACGACCTGCTCGGCATCGTCCGCGAGCGCATCAACCAGTTGACCGGCAGCAACCTGCCCGTGCACGACGCCGAGGACGAGACGTCCGTCTGAGCCGCGTCATCTGGTCATCCTGAGCGAGCGAAGCGAGTCGAAGGACCTCGTCTGAACGTCCGTGCGGAATCAGACGAGGTGCGTCGGCTGCGCTCGGGGTGACGGAGTTTTTGCACGTGATGCAGCCGTCCTTGTCCGCCAGAGCCTCCCGCTATGCTCGCCCGATGTCGATGTCGGAGACCACGCAGGGAGCCAGCGCGTTGCTCGAAGACCTCACGCCCGAGCAGCGGCGGGCCGTCACGACGACGGAAGGCCCGCTGCTGATCCTCGCCGCCGCCGGGTCGGGCAAGACCCGCGTCCTGACGCGACGCGTCGCCTGGCTCGTTCACCAGGGGATCGAGCCGTCGAGCATCCTGGCGATCACGTTCACCAACAAGGCCGCGGGCGAGATGCGGGAGCGTGTCCGGCCGCTGATCGAGGATCGCGTCCGCATGGGCCGCGACATCGGGCGGCTCGACACGCGCGGGCCACTGCTGTGCACGTTCCACTCGCTGTGCCTGCGGATCCTCCGGCACTACGGCGACATCTTGGGCGTGCCGCGGAACTTCAACATCCTCGACTCGGCCGACCAGTCGAAGATGATGAAGCAAGCGCTCAAAGAACTGGACGTCAGCAGCACCAACTTCCCGCCGGCCAAGGTGCTGGCAATGATCTCCAACGCCAAGAACGCGCTCGCCAGTGCCGAGGAGTTTGCCCGCGAGGCCAGCGACTTCTACCAGCGGACCGTCGCCCGGGCGTACCTGAAGTACGACGAGATGATGCGGAAGAACGAGTCGCTCGATTTCGACGACCTGCTCCTCCGAGTCGTCCAGGGTTTGCGCGATCGGCCCGACGTGCTGAAGGAGCTTCAGGACCGCTTCGCCTACCTGCACATCGACGAGTACCAGGACACCAACCGCGTGCAGTACGTCCTGGCCCACGTGCTGGCGGAGCGGCACAAGAACCTGTGCGTCGTCGGCGATCCGGACCAATCGATCTACGCCTGGCGCGGGGCGGACCTGCGGAACATCCTCGACTTCGAGCAGGACTACCCGCAGGCCACCGTCGTCAAGCTCGAGACCAACTACCGCTCCACCGCCACGATCCTCAAGGCGGCGGACGTGCTCATCAAGAACAACGTCGAGCGCAAGGACAAGGGCCTCGTCGCCCACGCGGGCGAGGGCGAGAAGATCGACGTCCTCGCCTGTCAGGACGAGCAGGACGAAGCCCGCGAGGTGGCCGAGCGGCTGATCGCCTTCAACAAGGAAGGCCGCCCGTGGAGCGACATGGCCGTCTTCTACCGGATGAACGCCCTGTCGCGTGTCATCGAGACGGCTCTGCGTCGCGAGAACGTGCCGTACCAGATCGCGCGTGGCACCGAGTTCTACAACCGCAAAGAGGTCAAGGACACGCTGGCCTACCTGAGGGCAATCCACAATCCCAGCGACGAGGTGAGCCTGCTCCGCATCGTCAACACGCCGACCCGCGGCATCGGCGACGCGAGCGTCAAGGCCATGCAGGCGTTCGCCATCGCGGAAGGCGTCGGCGTGTTCGACGCGATGAAGCGCGTCGACGAAATCACGGGCGTCAGCAGTCGCGGCAAGGGCTCGGTCGCGCTGTTCGTCGAGAAGATCGAGGCCTGGCAACGCCACGCCGCCCAGGCCGCGACGGGCAAGCTGCCGGACGACGCGCCGGCCGCGGACGACCTGTTCGTTGCAAGCGAGGACGGCGCGGACGTCACGCTCGCCGGCTTGGTCGCGAAGGTGATTCGCCAGAGCGGACTCGAGAAGCAATACACACAGCCCGGCGACGACGAACAGCCGCAGGTCGAGAACATGAACGAACTCGTCAACGCCGCCGCCGAGTACGAGGAGGGCCGGCGTGAGGAGAACGAACCCGCAAACCTGGGCGACTTCCTCCAGCAGATCGCCCTCGTCAGCGACACCGATCGCTTCGAAGGCAACGGCGGCGCGGTGACGCTCATGACGCTCCACGCGGCCAAGGGCCTGGAGTTTCCCGTCGTCGCCATGCTCGGCCTGGAGGAAGGGTGCCTGCCGCACAGCCGGGCACGCGACAGCCAGCAGGAGCTCGAGGAAGAACGCCGCCTCGCCTTCGTCGGCATCACGCGGGCACAGGAGCGGCTGATGCTCAGTCGAGCGCAGTACCGCACGATGCGCGGCGTCCGCGAACGGACCGTGCCGAGCCCGTTCCTGAAGGAGCTGCCGGACGACACGCTCATCCACACGGATCGCACGGGCCTCGCCGGCCTGCCAAGCGCGTCAATGATCGACCAGCCGGCGGACGACCTGTCGAGTCGATTCCGCGTCGGCATGAAGATTCGCCACACGAAGCTCGGCGTGGGCAAGGTGCTCGACCTCTCGGCCGGGCGCAACGCGCGAATTGTCATCGACTTTGCCCGCGGCGGCCGGAAGACGCTCGTCCTCGACATCGCCGCCTCCAAACTGGCCCCGGCGGGATGACGAGCGACGCTCGCCCAACCGGCTTCACCCCCGGCCGGGTCGCCCTGGCGTCGGTTGGGGCGTGGCTCGTCGTCTTGATCGTCGGCGGTGCGTGGCTGGCGATCGATGCGTCGCAGCCCGGAAACCCGCTGTCGGCCAGCCGGGCGACGTTTCACGCGACGAGCATTGCGACGCTGACGGGCTTTCGCGTCTCGTGGGCCCCGACGTCGCTGGCGGCCGGGCTGATGACGCTGGCGGCGACGTCGGCGACGTGGTGCTTCCTCGCGGCGACGCTGTGCCAGTTGGTCAACGCTCGCGTGTCGTCGCTGCTCGTCGCGCTCAACGTCGGCGTGCCGTGGGCTGCGGCGGCACTTCTGCTGTTCGCCGTCGAGGACCCGTCCGTTGCCGTTGCGGTTGTCGGCAGCTCGGGGTTTGTTACCGAAACAGCGCAGTTGTCGACCATTCTGGTGTGGTTTCTGGTGCTTCCGGCGGGACTTGTCGGCCCGCTCGTTCCACTGCTGCTGACGACGCTTCTGACGCGTCGTTCCGACCGACAGACCGTAGACCAGAGCCCACCGGCTCAGCCCGTGGGCTTGAACCGACAGCTCTCGTGGACGCTCTTCGCGACCGCCCTTCTCCTGTTGGTGACGCTTCCGACGTCGGTTCTCTTTGACCGATCCGTGCTGACGCTCGACCTGCTCGGAGCCGGTTTGCTGGACAGTGCCGACGGCCTAGGTACGACGCGTCGCTGGGTGATCGTTCCGCTGCTGCTCGTGAGCGCGGTCGGACCGACGATGCTGTTGCTCGTCATCGTCGGCATCATCTCGATGCTGCGGAGCCGGACGTCGACCGTTGCAGGAATCGCGATGATCGGAGTCGTGTCGATGGTCGCCCTGTTCGCGGCGACATTCATCGCGCTGACGGCGACGAATCCACAGGTGAGCGACGCGACCAACGCCCACCTCGCCGCCGCGGCGGTGGCGACGAACGCGGGCAGCTTCACGCTGCCGACGATCGCGGGGACGGAAGCGTGGGTGCTTTCCGGTGCGATGCTGGCGGGGCACGCCCTGCCGCTCGCGATCCTCTGGTGGGCAGCAACGCGACGTGGAGCGACGGTCGTGCCGTACTGAGAGAGAGGTTGTGTAAAGCGGAGACGGACTGCGGGCCGCAGGCCCGCAGCTACCTGGACATTGGTGCTGCCTCGGGGTTGTTGCGTCCCTCCGTCATCCCGAGCGCAGCCGAGGGACCTCGCAGCGGGTCGGTGACGCGCACCGAACGAGGTCCTTCGACTCGCTGCGCTCGCTCAGGATGACGGAGGAGAGTTGGCACCGAAGAGGACGGCGACGAAACCGGCGACTGGGAACGCGTCACCGAAGCCCCCAGCGACCCGAGCTGGTTGGCATACATCGTGGCGGTGAAG
>JBCDKH010000248.1 GCA_038746835.1 Planctomycetota bacterium
CCCGTGCGCTGCGGCCCCCCGCGGTCAAACCGTGGTGCTCTCATTCCCCCCCGAGGTGGCCAGGGGGGGCCACGGGACGCAGCACCCAAAGTTGATCCGTTCCAAACGAACGTGTGTCGAGCGGAAGCCTTCGAATGCGAGGAGATCACCACATCGCAAGTCGCGTGCAGTCGACGAGTTCGACGTCTCCGCCTCCATGCGAGCGCTTTCACATTGCAGTGATCGTCCCGCAATCACTCGTCGGTTGGCAACAGCTCACCCGTCCGCAGGCGTTGCAGGATCACATCCGCCAACTCGCGGTCGGCGATCGGGTCGTCGCGGATGTCGACCCAGAGTGGCAGCGCGATTGAGACGAACGCGATGGGCTCGAACGGCGCTGGCGCGGGCCCGGCCTCAAGACGGGCGGCGGCGGTGAGGAAGGTGTCGGTGGGGAAGGTTGCGACTTGGGTGACCCGAGACGTCGCCTCGGCGAGGAGCGAAGCCAGCGGATCGAGCCGGGTGCGCTCGTCGACGAACGCCTGCCACGTCTCACTCCCCGGGACGGCCACCGCGGCGGCGAAGGTGACGCGCATCGGCTCGAAAAAGGCACGCATCGCCTCGGTCGTCACCGCCCAGTCGGCCCAGGGCAGTAACACGTCGGCCTGATCGGCGGCAACGAAGACCTGCGATGCGCCCTCGGCCGCGTCGACCAGTCGCGGGTAGGCGGCGAGATCGTCGGCGGTGGTGCGGAGCTGGTCGCCCGGGAGCGAGTCGCTGGCGATCGCGTTGCAGAGATTGGTCAGGGCGTCGTTGAACCGGCTCGGCAGGCGATCGAGCTGAAGATCGTCGAGGCCCTGGACGGTCGCGAGCCGCTGGCTCAGCCGTGGCAGCTCGTCGAGCGATCGCACGAGGATCGCGGCGGCGGCGAGGGTGTCGCGTGCGTCGGCCCGCTGATCGGAGTCGGCCACCGCACCGGCGACGACGAGCCTGCGGACCAGCACGCGTTCGAGCCCGCCGGTCGGACGAATCGCGAGCGTCTGTTCGGCCCGTGCGTAGCCGAGGCCTGCGTCGACGGCATCGACGAGAACGTCGTTGGTTTGCTGAAGATCGATGACCCAGCGGGTGAAGTCGCCGGGCTTGGAGTCGAACAGCGCAGAGCCGCCCGGTCGACCGAAACGACTCGCGGCCAGGGTGATCTTGTCGCGTTGGCGGGCGAAGAGCTCGTCCAGCGTCGCGACGCCGCGCTGCCAGGTTGGTTCGAGGTCGACGCTGCGGCGGATCGCCTGGTCGTGGCGGCGGACTTCGCGTTCGTACGCATCGACGGCGGTGAGCAGCTCGGCTGACCACTCGGGCTGGCGACTGGCGGCCGAAACGAGCGAAGCGAGTTCGCCGGTCGTGTCGCCCAGATCGTCAGCAGCCTCGGCGGAGGCGGCGAAGGCGTCGAGGTCGCTCAGGGCACGCTGGCCCGCGTCGCGGAGGCGCTCGTCGAGGAAGAGCAGCGTCGCCGAGGTGAGGCGCGACTCGATCTGACGACGCTCATCCGGCGAGAGCCCGGTCCGATTGCCCGCGGCGGCGACGGCGATCGGCACGGCCCGGCGTGCGAAGTCCAGGGCGGCCTCGTCGTCGCGAGCCTGGTCGACAAGCTCAGCCAGCACGGCACGCAGCTCGATCGTGACGGAAAGCGAACGCGTGCGGGCAGCGAGGTCGTCGGCTGTGAGCTCGGGTACTGGCTCGACGTCCGGCTCCGCCTGGGAGGGCGTGGTGCTGACGGCCGGTCGCATCGACGGCAGCGATCGCCCCGCCGCCGGATGACCCACTGCGGCCAGCACCAGCGGCCCGACGTCGTCCAGGAGATCGGCGGCGTTGCGGTGCGAACGGAACGACTTGGCCCGCAGCGCAGCCCGGGCCTCGCGTGCCGGCCGGGTGTCGGGCAGCGACTCGATCGTGTCGATGGCGGAAATGAGGATCGCCAGGTCCGGCAGCCGCAGCATCGCGAGTCGCCCATCGACGGAGTCAGGCCCGGCGTCGGCGGCGATGCGAAGCAGGTCGCGCTGGAGGATCCGCAAGTCGATGCGGAGGTCGAGCAGCTCGGACTCGGGTGAGGTGGCACGCTGGCGCTCCTGCAGCAGCGTCGCAAGGCCGGTCTCGATGGCGATCGCCTGGGCGGTCTGCTGCTCCTCGACCGGTGGCCAGGGCGAGGCATCGTCCTGGGCGAAGGCGTAACCGGCGAACGCCAGCACTGCCGCGAGCATCCCTGCGTTGCGTCGTCCGATTCCCATGGCACGAGGGTATCGCGTGCCGGTCGTTTCAGCCGAAGACGTCCAGCACCGCCCGCAGGTCGTCGGCGACGAAGGCGGGCCGCAGCTCGCGCGGCTGCTGCTGGGCATCGGCCCGCGTCGAGACGCCGCCCAGCACAAGGCCGGCCCGCATGCCGACGGCCTTGGCTCCGAGGATGTCGGCGTCGAGGTTGTCGCCGATCATGAGGCACTCGGTCGGATCGGCATTGATCAGCCGACAGGCGTCGAGGAAGAAGGCCTTCTCCGGCTTGCCGTTGAACGTCGCCCGCGTCCCGGCGGCGAAGGCCAGCATCTGGCAGAACGCCCCACAGCCGATTTCCAGCCCGTGCCGACTCGGGTAGAGCCGGTCCGCACAGACGCCGACGAGTCTGGCACCGTGCCGCAGCAGCCTGACCGCGTGCCGCTGCCGATCCGGCGTCGCCCGGGCGTTGGGTGGCGTGCCGACAAGGACGGCGTCGCAGGCCTGATCGCCGTCGACGTCCACGAGCGTGCCGAGCTGGCGAATGACGTCGTCCATGTCGCCCTGGCCGAGGTTGAAGACGCGTGGTTTGCCGAACTCGACGACCAGATCGTCCATCGCGGCCTGGGCGGCTGTCAGGATGAGCCGCGGGTCGACATCGAGGCCGGCGTGTTCGAGTCGTTCACCGACGCGGGACGGGCCGTTGGTGGAGTTGGTGACGACCAACGTCGGCACGCCGAGCGACTTGAGGTGCCGGACCAACTCGACGGCACCCGGCATTGCGGCGGCGTGTTTGACGAGTGTGCCGTCCAGATCGAGCAGCACGCCCGCGTAGTCCGACAGCTTGCGCGGCATCGCCGGCAGGCTAGCCGGACTGGAGCAGGTCGCGCAGCGTCGCCCGGTCCTCGCGCGTCAGGTGCTTGCTCTTGTGCTCGACCCAGTGCGGCGTCGCACCGCGTGCCAGTCGCCAGAACCGGCAATCGTGCACTGCCAGCCGGCCCGCGAGCAGCCACAGCTTCGGCAGACGAAACGAACACGCCAACGCGATCGCGTGCAGCCGCGTCTCGATCGCCTCGGGACGCAGCTGCGACGGCCCCGCCTCAAGTCGAAGTCGTTCGTCCGATTCGGGTTCGACGCTCGTCAGTCCCAGCGACAACCGCCCCGCCGCCTCGATCGCCCGGTCGACCAGCGGCCCGGCATCGTCCGCCTGCCACGGCTGCTCGATCTCGGCCTTGCCGGCATCGATGGCGACGCGGTGACGGACGGCGTTCCGCGTCCAGTCGTGCGGCTTCATCAACACCCGCAGCTCGTCACTGGCACGCTTGGGCGACACGATCGGCACGACGATCGCTGGCGTCGCGATCGCACGGCGTTTGCGCTTGCCACGGGCAATGGTCCGCATCGGGCGGGTCCGTGCCGGAGCACCGTTGTGGGCAGAGTCCGCCACGCCGCATCGTACGGTTGGCCATGGCCGCCCCGATGACCCGCGAGGCCGGGCTCGATCCCGACGTCGCCCTGGACAGCGCCTGGTCGTGCTTCGTGCGAGGGCTCAACGACCGACGCAGCCCGTCCCACGCGCCCACGCTCGCCACCGTCGACCCAACCGGCGGGCCGAAGCTGCGGACGGTCGTCCTCCGCATCGCCGATCGCGACACGCGACGGCTCGGCTGCCACACGCGGGCCGACGCGGGCAAGGTGGCCGAGATTCGCCAGCAGCCGCAGGTGTCGTGGCACGTCTACGACCGCAAGGCCAAGCTGCAGATCGTCTTCCACGGCCGGGCCGAGGTCCACACGTCTGGCCCGCTGGCGGATGCGCGTTGGGAGGCGACGTCGTCTTCGGGTCGTGCGTGTTATGAGGCTCAGCAGACGCCCGGCACGCCCTGGCAGGAGGCGGAGCCGTCGGCGGACGGTCGATCGACGTTTGCCGTGGTGACGTGCGCGTGCGACACGATCGACTGGCTGTTCCTGCACCACGCCGGCCACGTTCGCTGGCGTTTTCGTTATGTCGGTGGGGTTTGGCAGTCGACTCACGTCGCACCGTGATTTCCAGCCAGAACAGGCCCATAACGCGCATCGGCGTTCAACTTGCCGAGCAACGCCGTCGATGCCGGAACAGGTCTGCGGAATTTTGCGGCGACTGGTCC
>JBCDKH010000249.1 GCA_038746835.1 Planctomycetota bacterium
AGACCGGGGTCGAGCCGGAAAGTCTCCCGCGCTAGCCAGCGGCTGATCTCCTTCATGTGCCCGCCCAGCCCAATGCCACCTCGGTACGCCAGCGGCATCACTTCGCCGGCACCAACAGGTCCCCAGACGAACGGCACGCCACGGCTGGCCAGCACAGCTGCGGGTGACGGCATCCACCAGCGGGAGAGTGACACGTGCTGCGCAACACTGAAACCGACCTCGCGGTGCAACTTGAGCGCCTCGCGAGCGGCGGCTTTGACCCATGCGTAGTAGTGAATGTTGAAGCCGAACGCCTTCGAGTCTGCCCACGATCGCAACGGCCGAACGACGTCGACGTAGCGCACGTGCATCGGCATGACACTCGCATCCCGGTTCCACTCGGCGATGCCCTTGTCGAGAGGCTCGCGATGTCGCGGGTGGGTCAGAATCCACACTGGGCGGTGTCGTGCGATCGCGCACGCGTTCTTCCAACCGATCGCGGCCTCGCTTCCGCGGCCAGGTTCGCAGCCGAACGCTGCCAGCAGCACATTCTCGCGTGGCGTTGTCACAGCAACGCCTTTCGACAGTGAAACGCCTCGGCGTAGCCGGTTGGCGACGCACACTCGAGCCCACGCAAACGCATCAGGCCCTTGAACGTTTCGTCGTCGAACCAGTGCTTGTCACGCTGAGACACAAACGTGTCCAGAAGTCGACACTTGGCGTCGACGTCCTCCTTTGTTGCCGGAGCGAAGACGTTGGGCTGTCCGAGATCGCCATCGTACTTGGCGATCTCGAAGTGGTAGATCAGGTGATCGCGAAACGTCTGCCCGACGACCTCGCCAAGAAGTCGATGGTCCTGGTGGGCGTCGTCGGGCCGATGCGTCAGCACGAGATCCGGCTCAAACGGCCGGGTTGCTGAGACGGCGAGCTTCACGTTCGACCAGTCGGCCGGAAGGTGCGCGTCGTGGAAATCGTGCGTCACGATCTCACACCCTTCGCGTCCGTCGAAGAGCTTGTTTGCCGAGGCAACCGCTTCGTCTCCGCGCATGTCGCGTCCGCACAGAATGTCGAACCGGACGACAAGGTCCGGGACGTCGCGTAGCAAGCGGATGAGCGTGGCACCGCAACCGATCTCCGGATCGTCGCTGTGCGCACCGATGACCAGCACGCGACGCAGCTTGGCAATGTTGGCGAGCCGGATCATTTGTGGAACGACCGCTATGCCGCAACAGAAGGCTTGGACGACTGGCGTGCGGCGACAGCGCGGTCACGCTCCTGGCGCTTCTCGGGTCGCCAGACTTCCCACGGGGCGTTGCCTTCCTGGTGCAAGCTGGACAGATGCTGCTGTTCCTTGAACGTATCCATCGCCGCAAAAAAGCCGTCGTGTTGCCATGCGGCCAGGCGGCCTTCGAACGCGAGGCGAGGCAGCGCATCGCCGACAAGATCTTCGCCTTCGCCCAAGACGTCGAAGAGCGACCGGTGCAGGCAGAAGTAGCCGCCGTTGATCCAGATGTCCTGCTTTTTGACGTCGTGCAGTCCGCGGACCGTGCCCTGCTTGTCTGTCTCGACGCAGTGGAACGACTGGCTCGGCCGGACCTTCATGAAGCTGGCAGCTGTCTCGTTCTGGGCGAACTTCTCCTGCGTGTCGGCGATCATGGCCGGGAGATCTAAGTCGCTCAGGCCATCGGCGTAGTTGGCCAGGAACCACTCGTCGTCGCCCAGGTACTCGCGGACCGCGGTCAGGCGTTCACCGATCTGGGCGTTTGTGCCGGTGTCGACAAAACCGATCGACCAGTCGCTGGTGTCATCGGTCACGAGGTCGACTTCGTGCCGAGCTGCGCCATCTGTTTGTCGACGTCCGACGCGTGAGCTGTTCTGCGGCTTCAGTACGAAGTCGTTGGTAACGGTCTCGTCGTAGTCGAGGAAGTAGCGCTTGATGACGTCTGCACCATGCCCGAGGCAGAGGATGAAGTCACGATGCCCGTAGTGGGCGTACCACCGCATGATGTGCCACAGCACAGGCCGGTAGCCGACGGGCACCATGGGCTTGGGGACGCGGTGGTCATAGTCGCGGATGCGAAGACCCTGTCCGCCGCAGAACAGCACGACTTTGAGCCCGCGCGGCTTGGGGGTCGTGTCGGTGCTTCCGGCGTGGCCGGGTCGGGGAGCGCTCATGCCGCACTCCTCATCGGCGGCTTGCCGGTGCGACTCAAGCCCACGCCGACGTAGTGGTCCACACTGTCCGGCGAGAGCAGCCGTCGCCCGTCGGCAACGACGGGCTGAGAGGCAAGTCCCGTAAGCCACGCCGGCAGTGCCTTGTACTCGGACCATGCCGTGCAGAGGATCACCGCATCCGTTGAACGGACGGCAGCCGCGGCATCGTCCGTCACGTCGATGCGGCCTTCGAAGCGCTCGCGTGTCGCCTCGTTCGCAAGCGGGTCGTGCGTCGTCACGACGGCACCGGCATCGAGCAACGCGTCGATGATCGGCTCGGCGGGGCTGGTTCGAAGGTCGCCGGTTCCCGGCTTGAATGCCGTACCGAGGACGACGACGCGCTTGCCGGTGAGCGTTCCGAGCTGTCGAGCGACACGATCGACCAGCGCGATCCCGCGGGTGTCGTTGGTCGTCGCGACCGCGTCGAGCATGCGTGGGATGCGATCGTTCTGACGCAGGAAACCGGCCAACGCTGCGACGTCTTTCGGCAGGCACGATCCGCCGTAGCCGCAGCCCGGCATGAGGAACGACGCGATCGGTGCCGTCGTGCCGTCGGTCGTGAGGTAGCGCGACAGGTGGACGCCGCGCATCACCTCGTTGGCATCGACGTCACCGGCCGCCTCGCACGCGTCGGCGACTTCGTTGGCGAAGCTGATGCACGTTGCGAGAAAGGCGTTGCTCGCGTACTTGATCGCCTCGGCCGTGGTCGGGTTGGTCTCGATGAGCGGGACACCTTCGAAGCCCGCGTGCAGATCGCGCAGTGCCTTGGCGACCACGGGGTCGCTTTCACCAAGCACAAGCCTGTCCGGCGACAGAAAGTCGTCGACTGCCGTGCCTTCGCTGAGAAACTCCGGGCAACTGCCGACGCCGAAGTCACAGCGGGCGTTCCGCGCGACGGCCTTGTGAAAGGAGTCGAGCGTGGTGCCCGGGACGCAGGTGCTCTTGAGAATCACCGACTTTCGCGGCCCGGACTCAAGCGCTGCTCCGACGTCCTGAGCGGCGCGAAGCACGTAGCTCAAGTCGATTCGCCCACTTCGCG
Organism: Planctomycetota bacterium; assembly: GCA_038746835.1. Classification (NCBI taxonomy): domain Bacteria; kingdom Pseudomonadati; phylum Planctomycetota; species Planctomycetota bacterium. Next base: position 3,233 of record JBCDKH010000249.1, read on the forward strand.
CGTCGAAGGGCGTCGGCACGGCGACCATGACCAACTCGCTGCGAGCGACGGCGGCCGGCAGATCGGTCGTTGCTGTCAATCGATCAGGAACGTTGCGATCGAGCAGCTCCTGGAGACCCGGCTCGTGCAGGAACGCTCGCCCGGCGTTCACCGCCTCGACCTTGCGTTCGTCGACATCGACGCACACGACGTCGTGCCCGTGCTCCGCGTAGCAGGCGGCGCTGACGAGTCCGACGTAGCCGGTGCCGATGATCGTGACGTTCATCTAAACCGTCTCCTCATCCGTCGCCGGGTGTTCGGCGTACCAGGCGAGGAGCTTGCGAAGGCCTTCGTCGAGGCCGACTTGCGGATCGAAGCTGAGCTCTTCGCGGGCCTTGGTCATCACCGGGCAGCGGCGGTTCGGGTTGTCCTTGAGGTAATCGGCGTCGGGTGGTGGTGCGGTGACAACCTTGCCTGCGTAGTCGAAGAGGTCGCGACCGGCCTCCGCCATCGCACGAGCAAAGTCGCCGATGGCGACTTCCGGCTCTTCGATGCCGACGTTGTACGCCTCACCGTCTCGGCCGCTGGCGAGCACCTTGAAGTAACCGACGACGGCGTCCGAGACGTAGCAGAACGTCCGCGTGGCCGTGCCGTCGGAAAGCATTTCGATGTCGCGACCGGCGAGCACGTCGCGGGCGAAGTCGCTGACAACGCGGCGGTCGTCGAGCTTCAGGCCCGGGCCGTAGTTGTTGAACGGGCGAGCGACCTTGATCGGCAGGCCGTGATGCTTGGCCCAGACGACGCACATCGTTTCGCCGAAGCGCTTGGCCTCGTCGTAGCAGGCGCGGGGTCCGGTGCAGGAGACGTTGCCGCGGTAGTCTTCCGGCGTCGGGATGATCTCGGGGTCGCCGTAGATCTCGCTGGAGCTGTAGAAGAGGATGCCGCGCGGCTTGGTGCTCTGGCTTGCGGCGCGATCGAGCAGCCGACGCAGCCCGCCGATGTTGGCGTCGATCGTTTCGATCGGCTTAGCGCGGTAGAAGG
>JBCDKH010000250.1 GCA_038746835.1 Planctomycetota bacterium
CGTTCTGGCTGAAGAAGTCCGCCTTGCCGCCCATGGCCATGGCGGTTTGGCCGATGTGGATGAGCTCGGTCGCGCCGCTGCCGATGACGTGGACGCCGAGGATGTCGCGGTTGTCCTGGTGGATGAGCAGCTTGAGCATGCCCGTCTCGTCGCCCAGCAACTGCCCGCGGGCGATCTCGCTGTACGTCGCAACGCCGGCCTCGTAGGGGATGCCGTCGTTGGTCAGCTCTTCCTCGGTCTTGCCGACCATGCTGATCTCCGGGATCGCATAGATGCCGAAGGGGAAGAGGTCCGGGAAGCTGTGAGCCTCGATCCCGAACATGTGACACGCGGCCAGTCGGCCCTGCTCCATCGCGGTGCTGGCAAGGGCCGGGAATCCGATGACGTCGCCGCAGGCGTAGATGTGGTGGACGTTCGTCTGATAGTGCTCGTTGACGCGGAGCCGCTCGCGATCGTCCGCCTCCAGACCCGCCTTGTCGACGGCCAGGGCAGACGTCGTTCCCTGCCGGCCGACGGCATAAAAGAGCGTTTGGGCTCGGAGCTTCTTTCCGCTCTCGAGTGTCGCCTGGACCAGAACGTGGTCGTCGTCCCCACTGCCGCTTCGTCGATCGACGTTGCCGGGCGGCGTGTCGGGCTTGTACTCGACCTCCTCTGCGACTTTGACTTCGGGTGCGGCGTCGTCACTCTCGACGATCACGTCGCTCGCCCGACGCCTGGCCCGCTGCGGATAGTCGGGATGGTCGGTGCCGATCAGCTCGATGCCTTTGACCTTTTCGCCCAGCCGCAGCGTGATGCCGGCCCGACGCATCTGGTACTGGAACGCCTCGCAAATCTCATCGTCGAGGAAGCCCAGCACCTTGTTGCGGCCTTCGACGAGCGTCACCTTCACGCCCAGCGTGGCCATCATGCAGGCGTACTCGGTCCCGATGACGCCGCCGCCGACGACGATCATCGACTTGGGCAGCTGCTTGAGCTTGAGGATGCCGTCGCTGGTGAAGACCCGGCCGTCGCTGAAGGGGACGTTGGTCGGACGTGCCGGCTGCGTGCCAATGGCCAGGACGAAGTTGTCGCCCTGGATGCGTTCGCTGCGCACTTCCTTGCCGGTGTCGGAGTCGCTGACGGTGACGGTGATCTGGTGGTCGTCGTCGAACCGCGCGTGGCCCTCGACGACATCGACGCCGTTGCGGACGAGCTGGCTCATGACCAGCTCGCGTTCGTGGTTGATGACGGTCCGGCTGACGGAGATGAGGTCGCCGACCGTGATGCGGCTCTTGACGCGATAAGCCTCGCCGAAGAGCCCGCGTTTGCTGGCTCCGGTGAGGTGGAGGATGGCCTCGCGAAGGGCTTTGGACGGGATGGTGCCGGTGTTGAGCGCGACGCCGCCGAGCCAGTTGTTCTTCTCGACGAGCGCGACCTTTCGGCCGAGCTTGGCCGCTTGAATCGCGGCTTTCTGCCCGGCGGGGCCTGAACCAATAACAACCAGGTCGTATTGCCGCATGTCTGCCGACTTTATCGACACAGCGGGCCGTTCCGTTCGCCGGGTCGCCCGATAAAGCCCGCAGCGGCCTCACCGCAGGCACGGCCGAGCGCTCACTGCCGGATCAGCTTCGAGACGCGTCCGCCGACGTACCACTCGACAACATAGATGTTGCCGTCCGCGTCGACGTCGATCCCGTGCGGCGTGTGGAAAGAACCGGCGTGCAACAACCCCTCGGCGACGTTCGGCCAGCCCTCGGGACGGTTCTGCTCCAGCGGCACCCAGCCGGGATCGGCCTCGCGCGTCAGTGGCGTGATGTCCGGGCTCTGGGCGAGGTCGGCCAGGACGTTGAGGTGCGGGTCGAGGATCTTCACGCTTCCCGCGATCTCGGCGACGTAGATCAGCCCGTCGTGAAACGCAAAGGCGGCGGGGCTGTGGCAGGCGGTGTCGCTGTGCCTGGCAAGCGAACCGTCTTTGTAGACGCAGACGCGTCGGTTGCTGCGATCGGTGACCCACAGCTCCGACTCGCCGCCGGCACCGGTCGGGCCAATCTCGATGCCATGCGGTTCGTTGAATCGTCCCGCCTCACCGACGCCGTCGAGGTGACCGTCGAGACTGCCGCTGGGTCCGTAGCGATAGACGCGGTGTGTCCCGTAGCCGTCTGCGACCATGACGTCGCCGTTGTCCATCTCGACCGCCCACGTCGGAACGAACCGTCGGCGCGCGGGATCCGGATTGTCGTCGATCAGGCTCTGCGGCGGCGGAGCCAGCTCGCGGATCAGCTTGCCATCGAGCGACAACTTGTGGACGGCCGCGGTCTTTTCGTCGGTGACCCACAACGCATCGCCCGCCGCGGTCAACCCGTGTGCGCCGGGATAGTCGCCGAAGCTGCTGAGCCGGTTGCCGTCGGCGTCGAAGAAGATGATCGCGTCGTCGCCCGGCGCGTTCTGGTGGAAGACGACGATGCGGCCATCGCGGAGCACCTGCACGCCGTGCGTCGGCCCGCCTGCTCGGTTGCCGTCTTTGCCGACCTTCACCCAATCGGTCACGAACTCGTAGGAAGAGTCGCCGGAGGTCACGATGCGTCCCATGCGGCCACGGTACACGTGACGTCGCGCGTGACGCGGCCGATTCGGCTGCTGCACCAGCCACGGAATCTTAAAGAGGTCTGTACCTCCGCTTAGCACGTCGGGAGGTGGTCGCCGGGTACACAACCTGTCCATGCTTCAAACCCACCACCGTGCCGTTGTCGCCGCTGTCGCTTGCTCGGCGTTTGTCTCGTCTGCCGCCTTTGCCCAGCAGGCAAAGAACGTGATCCTCATGATCTCCGACGGCGCCGGCGACACGACCTGGCAGGCCGCCAACCAGTTCCAGTTCGGCACCAACGCTGGAACGTCTGACGCGTTTCGCCAGCAGTACGAGTCGGCCGCGTTCACGCAGCACTGGATGACGGCTTTTCCGGGCTACACGCAGCCGCTGCCGCCATCGACCAACCTGGGTTTTGGGCCGATCGGTCTCCTGCCGTCGCTGTACAACGAGATTCCTAACTTTCCCGGGCCTGGTTCGTACAACGTCGCTGCTGCCAACGACATGACCGCGGGCGTGGCGGTCCGCACGCTCGGCACGCCCGCCGAACTCGGCCGGGGCACGACCGTTCCGCTGACCGTCAACACGGCCAACGCTCCGCAGTTCCAGGCTGTCGCGGCCGCGTTTGCCGGTGAGTTCGACGTGACCGAGATTCAGGGCTTCGCCGCTTACGACTACCTGACGAACCAGAGCATCACCGACTCCGCCGCCGCCGGCACCGCGCTTGCCAGTGGCACCAAGACGTACAACACGGCCATCAACGTCGGGCTCGACGAGACGCCGGTCGAGTTCATCACGCAGCAGATGGTCGCCGCCGGCAAAAAGGCCGGCGTCGTCAGCACCAAGACCTTCACCGACGCCACGCCCGCCGCGTTCGGCACGCAGAACATCGACCGCAACGCCGAGGCCGAGATCAGCAACGACATGATCCGCAACGGCCTGCTGGACGTCATCATCAGCCCCGGCCACCCCGAGTTCGGCTCGGGCGGCGTGCCGCGGACCACGCCCGACTACGACACCGTCAGCGAGGCCAACCTCAACGCCCTGCGTGGCGGGCTCGACGGCTGGAGCTTCGTCGACGACAACAGCCAGCTCAACGCCATCGCCAACGGCACCCAGGCCGCACCGGATCGCCTCTTCGGCCTCGTCCCGGTCGACTCGCAGCTCCACAGCCGCGACACCACCGGCCGCACCAACGCCTTTGACCCGCGTGTCTTTGACCCGTCGGATCCCAACGGTGCCGTGCCGTTCGTCATGCCCGACCTCGACGTGCTCAGCCGCGCTGCGATCGAAACGCTCGAGCAGGACGACGACGGCTTTTTCCTGATGATCGAGAACGGCAGCGTCGACTCGGCCGCCCACGCCAACGACCTGCCGCGGATGGTCGAGGAACAGCTCTCCTTCAACCGCTCGGTCGATGCGGTGATCGACTGGATTGAGACTGAGAGCTCGTGGGACGAGACGCTGCTGATCATCACCACCGACCATGCCAACGGCCTGTTCCTTGGCAACGACTCGGCCACCGAGTACTTCGACGCCCCCGACGCCGTCGGTGTGGGTGAGCTGCCCGAGGGCATCTGGTGGAGCACCGAGCACACCAATGAGCTCATCCCCCTCTGGAGCCGCGGCCCTGGCAGCGAGCTGTTCGCCGACTTCCTCAGCACCGAAG
>JBCDKH010000251.1 GCA_038746835.1 Planctomycetota bacterium
CGCCCTGGCAAAGCGCCCGGGTCTCGTTGCTCAACCCCGACTGACGCCTCCCCGGAGACGAATGCTCATGACCACCCGTAAGACCAACATCGAAAACCTTGAATTTCGCCGGCTTCTCGCCGTCGACACGTTCGGCGCTCCCAGCTTTGTCGCCTTCCCCAACGTCGAGCTCGCCAGCGAGCCGATCTCCTACTACGACATCTCCGACGTCGGCGAGTCCTCCTTCGGTGGATTCGGCGACACGCCCGCCTTCTCGATCGGCGGCTACGAGGACAGCCCGAACAACAACGACGAGGATCCGTTCGGCATCGCGACCAACCCGGCCAACGGCGACACGTACGTCCTCTCCGGCGACAGCGGCAATGCCGGCGATGTCGACAACGGAACGCTCGAAACCGACGGCGACTACGACCTCTACCGCTTTAACTTCGCTGCGGCGTACAACGACTTCGTCACCAACAGCCGCGCCCCGGGCGTGCTCTACTTCCCGACGGTCGGCGTTGACGGGTACGACTACCTCGCAGTCTTCGACCAGTTCAACATTGGCACCGGCCCAACCGGCTTGCCCAACGTTTCAGGTAGCGACCTGAGCCCGGCCTTTGAGCTTGGCATTCCCGAGGATCGCGACAACTCCGACCTCGACCCGAGCAACGACATCGTCTTCCTCCCGGGCGTTGTCGAAAAGATCGCAGAGATCCCGCGTGCCCAGCCGACCGGCACCGGCACGCAGTTCTTCGACTCATCGTCGAGCGCTCGGCCGGAGCCCGCGACGCTCCAGTTCATCGACGCTGACACACTCCTCTTCCTCGAGCAGATCGCAGAAGACGGCGTCGACGGGGCGACCGACGACAACTTCGTTCCGCGCACCATCGAGCGCGTCTCGACCGATCCGGGCTTTGCCACCGATCCGTCGAGCGTCGATCCCTTCCTCGATCCGCAGCTGCTCGGCGGCTACAACGGCCCCGGCGTCAGCGAAAGCTGGAACAAGTACGAGCTCGACGGCTTCATCAACCTCGACGGCACGTTCCCGGCCGACAGCTTCGGCATCCGCTACGTCACCACGCCCGACTTCGTCGGCTTCTGGGCCAGCGACGACGACGGCCCGACCATGGACAACCCGGAGTTCAAGGACGAGCTTGGCCTGTACGAGCTTGATCTTTCGACTCGCACGTTCGTCCCGGCCGACATCTTCCAGAACACCGACGGCGGCACGTTCAACCCGACCAACCGCTTCCAGCTCGATGAAGACCCGGCCGTCTCGACCACGTCCAACGACGGCGACCTCGCCAACTTCGACGTCGACGAGAACGGCAACCTCATCATCGTCGAGAGCGGTTTCTTCGACGGCGAAGCACCCAGCGTCCAGTTCGTCCCGATCGATTACGTCAACGGCATCATCGGCACGCCGACCAAGACGGCTGTCACGTTCCCGGATGATGATGCGAACGCGCAAGACGTCGATGGACGCTTCAGCGTCTTCGATCGTGCCAAGGACCACCTCTACATCTTCGACAACGACTTCAGCGGTGCTGGCTCGGTGAGCGACGTCGAGGACGTCTACGTCATCGACATCAACACGCAGTCGCTCGTCTACAGTGAAGTCGACGGCCTGAACAACATCTTCCCGTTCATCGGAAGCAACGTTCTGCGGACCTTCACCTTCGGTGACTCGTTCCTCCAGGACGGCTTGGTCACCGCTGACGACGTCGACACGCTCTACGCGGGCGTCAACGGCACCGCCAGCGAGCAGGAAGCGCTCGACCTGACCGGCGACGACGTCGTCACGCTCGGCAGTGCTGTCGGCAGCGACGCGGCTGTCCTGATCCAGACGCTGATCGGCACCTCGTTCGCCGACTTCAACGTCGACGGCACCGTCGACCTGGCCGACTTCGGTCGGCTGCGTTCGGGCTTCGGTTCCAGCTCGCTCTTCAGCCAGGGCAATGCCAACGGCGACGGCAACGTCGACCTGGCCGACTTCGGCATCCTGCGGGCGAACTTCGGCTTCAACGCCAACGACGAATCGCTGTTCGCCTGAGCCGACCGGACCTCAGGAGGTTGAATTTGCAACACCGTCCCCGGCCCGCCGCGTTCTCGCGGCGGGCCGGCTTCGTGCGCAGTGGTTCGTTGCCTCCGACGCTCATTGCCGGTTTACTGCCCAACATGGCCAAGAAAACCAGCAAGCGCGCAGCCGATCCCTACGCCCCGGATCCGAAGATGAAGTTCACCTTCGGCCTCTGGACCGTCGGCCATGTCGGCGGCGATCCGTTCGGCAGCCCGACCCGGCACAAAAAAAACGTCACCGAACTCTGCGACCTCCTCGGCGAGGCCGGGGCGTTCGGCGTGAACTTCCACGACAACGACCTCATCCCCATTGACGCCACCGCCTCCGAAGCCGACGCCATCAAGAAGGACTTCAAAAAGGCCCTTCGTGCTAACGGCCTGAAGGTGCCGATGGCGACGACCAACCTCTTCACGCATCCGTGCTTCAAGGACGGCGCTTTCACCAGCAACGACGCCCGCGTCCGCAGCTATGCGATCCAGAAGACCATGCGGGCGATGGACCTCGGTGCCGAGTTCGGTGCCAAGACGTATGTTTTCTGGGGCGGACGAGAGGGGACAGAGTCGGACGCGACCAAGGACCCGACCGAAAGCATCAAACGCTTCCGCGAGGCGATCAACTTCCTGTGCGCGTACAGCAAAGACCAGGGTTATGGCTACAAGTTCGCCTTCGAAGCCAAGCCCAACGAGCCGCGCGGCCACATCTACTTCGCCGTCACGGGCAGCTATCTCGCGCTCATCCCGACGCTCGACCACCCCGAGATGTGCGGCGTGAACCCGGAGGTCGCCCACGAGCACATGGCAGGGCTGAACTTCGTGCACCACGTCGGGCAGGCACTCGAAGCCGGGAAGCTCTTCCACATCGATCTCAACGACCAGGAGTTCGGCCGCTACGACCAAGACTTCCGTTTTGGCAGCGCGAACCTGAAGCATGCGTTCTTCCTCGTGAAGCTGCTCGAAGACCACAAGTACCGCGGCCCACGGCACTTCGACAGTCACGCCTATCGCCAGTCCGGCTACAAGGACGTCCTGGCCTTCGCCAAGGGCAGCATGCGGACGTACATGATCCTGGCCGACAAAGCTCGTCGCTGGAACGAAGACCGCGAGATTCAGCGGCTGATCCGGCAGATCAATGTGAGCGATGCCTCTTCAAGACTGACGAAGCGGTTCAGTAAGACGAACGCGAAACAGCTCATGGCCACCGACTTCCGGCGCGAAGCGCTGGGTGCTGTCGACTTGCCATACGAGCGGTTGGATCAGCTGACGACGGAGATCCTGATGGGGGTTCGGTAGCAGCGGCTGTAGCTGCTGACGCGGAAGGCGAGGATGTTCTGTGGACGCGGAATGGATGATTTGTTGCGACTGCGCCGATGGTGCCCTAGGTTCATGGACCGAAAATGGGGATTCGGCATCGCCGGGAGGGTCCCGACCGATGACCGACCACACCGACCGTTCTCTTTTTTCAAGGACAAGACTGATGCGCAACATTGCGAGCAAGTTCCTGGCTACCGCCGCTCTGGGCACCGCCGCTGTCGCCGGCACCGGCTGCTACGCCGGCTCAGGCGTTGGCGTCGCGTACGCCCCTGGCTTCCTCTACTCCGACTACACCTACCCGGCATACGCCAACGGCGGCGGCACGGTCGGCACCAAGTCGGGTGAGGCCATGATCACCAGCATCCTGGGCCTCGTCGCCACCGGCGACGCCAGCATCCGCACCGCTGCCTCCAACGGTGGCATCTCCGAGGTCATGACGGTTGACACCAAGGTCACCAACATCCTCGGCATCTACTCGACGGTTACCACCGTCGTCTCGGGCGAGTAATCTCCCGAACCGACAGCCCACAAGGCTCCAGCCGGCCGCTCCGAAAGGGGCGGCCGGCTTGCGTTTTGCCGCAGCCAACACCGCTTCGCATGGACGCCGTCGTCGTCCGCTGATACCTTCCCAACCGACGCGATGGCACGGATGCCGAGCGATTTCGACCTCGTGCAGGAGGCACATGAAGCTGCGAGACCTGTGCACCGTGCTGCCGGATGTCGATCCGGACGCCTTACCAGATATCGA
>JBCDKH010000252.1 GCA_038746835.1 Planctomycetota bacterium
CCGTCGCAACGCGGCAGGGCGTGTCGTGGGGCTACTACAACAACTGGACCAAGCAAGAGCCGCCGACGCGATACGAAGTGCGGTCCGGCCACGATCACTTCTTCGCCTGGCGCATGGCCGACGCGCTCGGCTACGCACCCGACGCGATTCCCCACGACGACCAATTCGCGCTCACCGGCCTCGACGAACACGACCACGCCAACGGCCGCCGCTGGCCTGTGCTCGCTTGCCTCTTCCCCGAGCAAGTGGATCGCGTCGACTTCGAACGCGACGGCACACACGTCGAGACGCAGTACGACGACCCCTTCGCCGTCGGCTGGCGCAGCAACTGGTACCACCTCGGCCACCCCGCCGCTGACGGCCGACACACTTGGAAAGCCACCGCTCACCTGCGCGACGGCACAACCATCGTCCGCGAAGCCACCGCCGAGTTCGCGTGACGATCCATCGTGCAGCACCGAGGTCGCTGCTGCAGCTTGGCAATGCAACAATGCGGCACCATGCCCGTGCAAGCCGACAGCCTTGACCCGACCGCCGCCGCGATGGACCTCTACGAGCAGCTCCGAACCCGTCGCAGCACGCGTGCCTTCTCCGATCGTCCGGTCCCTCGGGAAACGATCGAAGCCTGCGTGCGATGCGCCACGACCGCCCCGAGTGGTGCGAACAAGCAACCCTGGCGATTCGTCTGCGTCAGCGACCCGACCCTGAAGCGTCGCATTCGCCAAGCCGCCGAGGCCGAGGAGGAAGACTTCTACGACCGCCGCATCAGCGACCGCTGGCGTGACGATCTGGCCCCGCTCGGCACCGACGCGAGCAAGCCGTTCCTCGACGTCGCCCCGTGACTGGTCGTGGTCTTCAAACTCACCAAAGGCGACGCCGGCGAGCAGCACTACTACGTCCACGAAAGCGTCGGCCTCGCCGCCGGCATGTTCCTCACCGCCTGCCACCTCGCGGGTTTGTCAACACTGACGCACACGCCGAGCCCGATGAAGTTCCTCGCCGAGGTCTTGGACCGCCCCTCGAACGAAAAACCCTTCCTCCTCATCCCCGTCGGCTACGCCGCGGACGACTGGGAGCCGCCCGAACACGCCAAGACCCGCAAGCCGCTGGACGAAGTGATGGTCGTGCACGAGGGCTCACTGACCGCCCTCAGGTGAACGCTTTCGGACGTCGTAGTGATCGGCAAGCGTTGTTTCTCCCTTCAACTTTGGTCGTTTTGCCGCAGGAACAACGTTGCCTTTGCTGACGACCTCAATGCGGCGTGCGGTCTCCAACGCTTTGAGCGCATCCTTGTAAGCCTTGCCAGCAACGTAATCCTCTGGCCGCTCTGCCAAGCCATCGCACGTTTTGCCGACGTTGACGGTCGCGTCGCCGATGTAGTCGAGCAACGTCTGCTGGATGGCATCCGCTTGTGGCTTGAACAGCAGATTCACATCTGGTTCGTTCGACGCCTGCTGAAACAGCATGCCTGAGCCCTCCGCCGTTCGCCCGTGCGCCCACATCACATCCTTCATGATGCGAAACCCGAGGGGCGACTTTGTCAGATGGATCAAATAGTGGCTCGTTCTACGTCGCCCTGAGGACTCGACGCCAAACGGAAGGAAGAATTGCACTTCCATCGCGGACTTCACCCGATCCTGATACGTCTTGAGGATCAACGCTTCGCGCTCGGTGGGGTCGTCCACGGTCGTCTTAAACGTGAGATGTAACCGCTCGGCCTCGTCGCGCGACCCAAGCAACTCTTCCAGCACACCGCTCGTTTCGTCTAACCCTGCCGTGCGACGGATGCCGTCAATGTTGAAGAAGACGAACGCTTCGCAGGAGGGCCGCTCCATGATCCTGCGAATTGCGTCAAAAGACGTTCCGTCAACGCCGCACGGATCAACGAACGCAAAAGTCGGCGACTGATCGCCGACGTGCTGCAACGCCTCATCCACACGTTCGCGGAAGCTGCCGTGGAGAATCACGGGTCGCGCGACTTGTGGATTATCGTGGCAGAAGGCGTCTACCTCCTGCGCGAGAGAAACAACAAGCTCGTCGTCCTTCTCGATGAAGGCGGTGCGAACCTTGTCAAGCAGACGTTCGCGTTCGGCAATGACCTCAAGCGCCTGCACCGGAGAGCCCGGCACCTTGCCCCCGGTATCGTCGTCGTAGGTGCCGCGACCGGCGAAGGCGTCGATGAACCCAAGCTGACGGTAGCGCGTCTTCAGGATGTCGAAGTACGGTGGCAGATACGCACGCAGAATCTGATGCTTGACCCGCGTCTGAAGCCGGTACGTCTCAAAGTGTTCGCGATCGTTACTCGCTGGCATGGCCCCACCCCTTAAACAGCAACGGCAACCGGCAATTGGTCCCAAGTTCGGTTATCGAGCGTTCGCCCGTGCCGCTTTTTCTGCACGCCTCCCCATTGCTTGAAGAAGAACGGCACATCACGTCGGACGCACTGATCTCGAATCTGACGCACCCATTCCTCGTTCATCGGCCGCGCCCCCGGCCCGGACTCGCCGCCGACGATCACCCAGCCGATGCCCTTGAGCGCGAGCTGTGGCAGCGGTCCGAGCAACGGCTCGCATGAGAGGAACCGCACGGCAGCCGGCACTTTGCGAAGGTGTGTTATCCGGTCTTTTACCTGGGCGCTCTCCACGCTGGTCCCGAACCAGACGTTCGACGGCCACGGCAGCGACGACGCCAATCCTGCCGCCCGCTCGGGTCGCTTCGTCAGGACCTGAAAGGTGTGCTGCGGGCATCGCTCCATCACGTCGAAAATCTCTGCGACGTACTCCGCCGGCACCTTCTCGTGGAACACATCGCTCATCGAATTCACGAAAATCAGCCGAGGCTTTCGCCACGACAAGGGCACGCCCAGAGCTTCGCGATCAAGAACGATTTGACCCGAGAAAACGGGCAGACCGCGCTTTGATCGACGAGCTGTTCCTCCGTACTTCTCCGCTGTCTTCCCCGGCACGTGCGACAGGCGCAAGGCCATCCTCGCGGCGTAACAATTCAAACAGCCAGCCGAAACGGGGGTGCAACCTGCTACTGGGTTCCACGTCGCGTCTGTCCACTCAATGCTGCTGCTGAGAGCCACGAGCGCGACGCTACCAAACAGGATACAAACCTTCAAGTCCGTAGCGGGTGTGGTTGCACGTGTCGACTCCGTGTGACTAGTGCCACTGGAGACTGTTTAAGACCGTCTGACAAAGCCGGCCTCTTCTGCGCCGTTCTTCTCGATGCACGACTCCCTTCAAGAAGCAATCGACGTGGGTGTGCCGTGCGTCAAGCGCGCGGGGCCCTGACTAGAGCGCGCTCATTCCGAATCGAGACACTCAGAGCGAAAGGACCATGTAGATGTCGCACCGCGCGTAGCCCGTGTCGGTCGGCGGGGTGTCGTGTCGGAATCCAAGACGCTCGTACAGACGCAGGGCGGCGTCGAGCTTGCTGTTGCTAATCAGGATCACCCGCGACGCGCCGGCCTGCCGGGCGTGGGCGATGATCGCTTCGCCGAGCCGTCGGCCGATGCCCTGGCCGCGGGCGTCTGCGGTGACGGCCATCTTGGCCAGCTCGAAGGTCGTCTCGTCCACCCGCCGCGCTGCTGCACACCCGACGGGCATGCCGTCGTCGCCCACCGCGAAGACGATCGTCCCGCCACCGTCGATGAAGGCCGCCTTCGGATCGCGAAACATCTCGACGTCCTTGGCCTCGACGACGAAGTGCGCTTCGAGCCACTCACGGTTCAACCGCTCAAAGTGCGGCAGCAGGGCGTCGGTCCATGGGACAAGGGTGTGCACGCTCTGTTGTAGTCGAGCCGCGGGCGTCTCTCTCCGGTGGCGTTGCAACGGGTGCCTGACTCGTCACGCCGCCAGCCGCACTTTCGCGGGCAGCACCGTCTCGGGCCGGACCATCGCCAGCTCCACCGGCCGCGCCATCGGACCGCGATCGAGCCGCGGCCCAAGCCAGCACGCCGTCGCCCATACCCGCGGCGAACGCATCGACAACAACGCCTCCCGGTCGGGCCAAAGGACGACCGATGTCTTGGTCGTCAGCTCGACGATCGGCCAACGCTCGATCG
>JBCDKH010000253.1 GCA_038746835.1 Planctomycetota bacterium
TCGCGAGTTGAGGCGACCTCAGCCCGGAACGGACGTCGAGTCGAGGATCTCCTGCAACACGTGCCGACCCGCCTCGGCGTCGCCGTTGCTGAGGTAGGTCCGCGTGATGACGCGGTGGCCGGCTGTCGGGAGGAACATCGACTTGACGTCGTCGGGGATCACGTAGTCCCGGCCGTCGACCAAGGCGCTGGCACGCGACGCGCCCAGCAACGCGAGCGAGCCGCGCGGGCTCACGCCGAGGTGGAACCGCTCGTCCTGCCGCGTTCGGCCGATGAGGTCGAGCAGGTAGTCCATGACCGACTGGTCGATCCGAACCTGTTCGACCGCCGCCTGCATGCCGACGACCTGCTGGGTGTCGAGGACGGGCGTCAGCTCTGCCAGCGCCGCCTCGCCGGGGCGTTCGAGCAAGATGCGGCGTTCGATCTCGCGGTCCGGATAGCCGACGGCGACCTTGACGAGGAACCGGTCGAGCTGGTTCTCCGGAAGGACGTACGTGCCTTCGAACTCGAACGGGTTCTGCGTCGCGATCACCATGAACGGCGGCGGGAGCAGTCGCGTCTCGTTCTCGACGCTCACCTGCTGCTCGGCCATCGCCTCGAGCAGGGCCGACTGCGTTCGCGGCGTGGTGCGGTTGACCTCGTCTGCGACGACGATATTGGCGAAGATCGGCCCCGGCTTGAAGTCGAAGTCGCCAGTCTGGGCGTTGTAGATGCTGACGCCCAGCAGGTCGGCCGGGAGCAGGTCGGGCGTGAGCTGGACGCGGCTGAACTTGCCGTCGATGCACGTGGCCAGCGCTTTGGCGAGCGTCGTCTTGCCGACGCCGGGGACGTCTTCGACAAGTGCGTGGCCGCGCGCGAGCAGGGCGACGACGAGCAGACTGACCGTCTCACGCTGCCCGAGGAAGACGCTCTGGATCGCGTCGGCCAGCTTCCGCGCATGGCCGGCAGCATCGCTGACGCGCATCGACGCGGGCGTCTGGGCCGGAGTGAGGCGGGACTCTGCGAGGGCGGCATCCATGCGGGGCGTCGACGGGCGACGGGCCGACAGCTTACTCGAACTTCAGGACACCCTTGCCCACGTCGTAGGCGTAGCCCACGACGATGAGCAGCGTGAAGACGAGCATGCCGCCGAGCATCAGCGTGCCCAACCCGTTGTTGAGCGAGTTGTCCGCCACGGCCGCGGCAAACGAGCTGGCCCACGGGTAGAGGATGACGATTTCGACGTCGAACGCGACGAAGAGGATCGCGACGAGGTAGAAGCGGACGTTGAAGCGTCGGCGGGTGCTGCCGACGGGGGCCATGCCGCTCTCGTACGTCGTCTCCTTGCCCGGCCCGGTTCGGCTGGGCCCGACGATGAGGCTGACGATCAGGTTCGTCACGGCGAAACCGATCGCGATCACCAGCAGCAACGCGACGGGCAGCCACCCGGCCCGCGGATCGCCTCCGCCGACGGCCAGTGGGGCAACAAGGCTCGAAATCGTCACGTCGGGCAACGCCATTGCTGGGCGAGGGTAGCACGACGGATCGTCGCGACAACGCCTGCCGGGCGTCGACGTCCGCCCTTTGCATTTGCAACCTGCCGCTGCTCCGCGATGATGGCCGCTGCGACACGCTGCTCCTGGATTTGCCTAGCCGACGCCTGATGGAAGCTATCAACAACTTCGTCAACGATCTGAACGGAATCCTGTTCAGCCAGTACGTCATCACGACGCTGCTGATCACAGGTTTGATCTTCACCGTTTTAACGCTCTTTGGTCAGTGGCGGGCCGTGACGCATGGCATCGACGTCGTACGTGGCAAGTACGACGAGAAGGACGATCCCGGCGCCATCAGCCACTTCCAGGCACTGGCGACGGCGCTTTCGGCAACTGTCGGCCTCGGCAACATCGCCGGTGTGGCGATCGCCGTCAGCCTCGGCGGGCCGGGGGCCGTCTTCTGGATGTGGATCATCGGCATCTTGGGCATGGCCTTGAAGATGACCGAGGTCACGCAATCGATGCTGTACCGCAACACCGAAGACCCGAAGAACCCACACGGCGGGCCGATGTTCGTTGCTAAGTACGGCTTCGAAAGGCTCGGCCTGCCCAAGGTCGGTGCCTTCATCGGCGGATTGTTCGTCGTCACGCTGCTGATCTCAGCCGCCACCGGCGGCAACATGTTCCAAGTCTGGAACGCGGCCGACACGACCTTCACCAACTTCAACTTCCCCAAGCTCTACACCGGCGCCATTCTCGCGAGCATCACGTTCCTCGTCATCATCGGCGGCATTCGGTGGATCGGGCGGGTGGCGAGCATCATCGTCCCGTTCATGTGCGTGGTCTATCTGCTCGCCGCCTTGTGGGTGCTGGGAAACAACATCACCGCTATCCCCGGCATGCTCTGGGACATTGTCGTCGCAGGCATCGGCTACGACCAGACGGCTGGCGTCGGCGGGGCCTTCGTGGGTGGAACTGTCGGCTTCGCCATCATTCAGGGCATGAAGCGGGCCCTCTTCAGCAGTGAAGCGGGGCAAGGTAGTGCGCCCATCGCTCACGCAGCCGTCAAGACGGACGAGCCTGTTCGCGAAGGTGTCGTGGCTGGTTTGGAGCCGCTGATCGACACCGTCATCGTCTGCACGATCACGGCGCTGGTGCTTCTGTCCACAGGTGCCTTTAACCGTGAGGCCGAGGCCACTTTCGCCGCTAACACCGATCTGCGGATCATCCAGGCGACCGGAGACGACGGCGAGCCGCTCGAAGATACCTGGACGCTGGCCGACACGATGTCGCTCCCGTCGAAGACGGAGTTCTACCGAACCCTCGAGACGACGGACCCGTTCCGCGACATCGACGCGGACGCCGTTCCCGAATACAAGCCGGGCGAGCCCGTCTTCGTCCGTGTCGAAGCCTCGAAGGATGCGGACAGCGGCTCGCGGCTGCGGAAGCTGTTCGGCGAGATCAAGGTCAAAGAGTCGGCTGCTGAGGCGACGACGCAGCCGTCGACGAGCGACGTCTACATCGACTGGGGGACGATCACGAGCGAGCGGGTGCCGGTTCTGGCGAAGAACGAGTCAGGTGAAGAAGACCGTGGCCTCTACGTCGAGTACATCGGGTCGACGCTGACCAGCCACGCTTTCGACCGGACGACGCCCGGCCTGGGCAAGTACCTCATCACGCTGGCAGTGTGGCTGTTTGCCATCAGCACCATCATTTCGTGGAGCTACTACGGCGAGCAGGGTGTCGTCTTCCTCACCAGCGGGCTTAGCGAAGGTGGCCAGAAGGCGGCGCTGCTCATCTACAAGGCCCTCTACTGCGGCCTGATCATGGTGACTGTCTTGCCGATCCCCGGCTGGCTGAGCACAGCCGAC
Organism: Planctomycetota bacterium; assembly: GCA_038746835.1. Classification (NCBI taxonomy): domain Bacteria; kingdom Pseudomonadati; phylum Planctomycetota; species Planctomycetota bacterium. Next base: position 3,346 of record JBCDKH010000253.1, read on the forward strand.
CAACTCGACATGTGGACCACCCTCGGCCTGGGCGTCATGCTCGTCGTCAATGTGCCGCTCATGTGGCTCTTCGGCATGAAGGCAATGGCGGCGTACCATGACTACATCGGACGGTTCACCGCCGGGCCGATGCACGACGAGATCGGGCACGAGGCAGAGTCCACCGATCCCGGGCCGGTTGACGTTCGCTGACGAGACTCAAGCCGCAACCGGCTCGCGAACTCGCACCGGCTTGTCGAAGGGGTGCCACCACGTCGGCTGCGGATGACGTTCGGGCAACAGCTCCTGACGCAGACGCCGGACGTCTGTCAGGTGCCACGCCCAGCCGTCGGCCGTCTCGCTGCAGTGCGTGACCGTCGCGACGCCGACGATGACGCCCGTCGGGAGCGATCCCGGCTCGACGCCGATGCGGGCGAACTCCTCCGTCGGCCCAGGCGTGCGAGCGGCGTAGATGAGGAACGCCTCGCCCAGCACCTTCGTCGGCCGACTCCGGAACTCCGCCGTCTTCACGCTCCGCAGAATCTGCTCGGCGTACGGCTGACGAATCGACAAGGCCCGGGTGATGATGTCCACGCCCACTACATCGGCACCCTCCGTCATCCTGAGCGAGCGCAGCGAGTCGAAGGACCTCGCCTGGTTTATCGGCCGATGCAAGGCGAGATCCCTCGGCTGTGCTCGCGATGACGGAAGGGCGTCGAAAGCAAA
>JBCDKH010000254.1 GCA_038746835.1 Planctomycetota bacterium
CCGAGAGCCCTAGCGACCTCACGACCACATTCACTTACAACGCCGGCGACCAGATCGCCACCATCACCGATCCCCGCGGCTTCAGCACGACCCATACCTACGACCGCGCGAAGCGTCTGACCGAACGAATGGTGCAAGATCTCGCCGGGAATTATGTGGAAACGTTCAATTTCGGCGACAATGGTCGTATGACCTCGGTCGTGCGCCAGCACCAACCCTCAGCGGGTAATCCCACGTCGTTCGAAACGGCGTTCGGTTACGACGCCCGCGGCCTGGCGACGTCGATCACCAACAAGCTCGGCGAGACGACGACTCGCACCTACGACGCCCAAGGTCGTGTCTCCCAAGAAGAGCTCCCGGGCGGGTTCCCCCCGACGGCCTATGCCTACGACGTGCTCGGTCGACGGGTGAAGCAAACGCGTCCGGAAGGTCTCGAGATCCAGTGGAACTACACCGACGGCGCCGACGCCCGCACCGTGGTCTACCGAGACGCGAAGGGTCAGCAGACGACGTACAGCTACGACGGGCGCGGTCGCCTCAACGAGACGGTCTACCCCGACACGACCTCGGAAGAGCTCACCTTCGACGCGCTAGGCAACGCGACGCTCGTCGAGCAGCCCGACGGCACGAAGATCACCCAGACCTTTGACGCGACCAGCCGCGTGCTGAGTCGGACGATCGAAGCCAGCGGCGGCACCCTGCCGCCGACGACTGAAAGCTACGCCTACGCCGACGGTCTTCGCCGGGTGACCGCGAGTCGCGGAAACGTCTCCACCGAGCTCACCTACGACTCGATCGGTCGCTTGATCAAAGACGAGACCGCCGGCTACGCCGTCACCTACTCGCACGACGCCAGCGGCAATCCGACGCAGATCGGCTACCCGTCCGAAATCACGGTGGGCCAGACCTTCAACGCCCGCAACCAGCTCCAGGCGCTGACCGGCTCCACGATCGGCACCTTCGGCTGGCTCGGCGACCTGCCGCTCAGCCATCAGGTCGGGCCGACGTCGATGTCTCGGCTCTACGACGGTGCGGGACGCCTGAAGGCGCTGACGACAAACGTCGGCTCCGACCTCCGCTTGCGCGAAGATCTCAAAGTCGACAGTCGAGGCCTGCGGACCCAGTCGATCCGGACCGACCTCGGCGGTCTCGGCTGGCGGTGGACGCTCGATCGCGCCGGTCGCCTCACCGAGGCCACCCAGCACTACTTCACCGGAGAAACCCCGGCCGCCGGTCCTGCTTCCGGCCGGACGTCGACCTCGTCGAGCTACGGCTACACCTACGACACGGCCGAGAACCTCACCCAGATCCGCACCACGGGTCGTTGCAGCGCACTCACGACCGACCTACCGCCCGATAGCCGCAATCGTCCGATGGCCTACGCCGACGATGTCCTGCTTTGGGACGACGCAGGCCGTCTCATCCAGAAGGGCGACCACAAATACCGCTATGACGCGAACGACCGTCTGATCAAGGTCCTCAGCGCGGCCGACGACAGCGAGCTCGCGAGCTACACCTACGACATCCACAACCGCCGCCTGACCAAGACCGTCGGCACCACGACATACCGCACGGTCTGGGACGGCTGGCGAGCGATCGAAGAATACGAAGTCGTCGACGGAGATGAGGACATCCTCCGAAGTCGCCGCACCTTTGGCCTCGGTCTCGACGGCATCGTGAAGCTCGAGCAGAAGCTCCCGAACGCAGGCCTCGAGACCTACTACCCGGTCTACGACAGCATCGGCAACGTCGCCGCGCTGCTCAACGACACCGGCTCGGTGGTCGAACGCTACGCCTACTCCCCGTACGGCGAACGTACGATCTGGCACGACACGGAGCCGCCGGCGATCCAGCAGCTGCGCCTGGAAGACGGTGACCTCATCCTCGAGCTCACCGAACCCGTCCGGGACGATGTTTTCAACGATCAGCTAAACACCGGAATCACGCTCGAGAACTTGACCGAAGGCGAGTCGCTCACGCTCGCGGCATCCCGTCCGGTGCAGTCGGGTCCGAATGCCAAGCAGCGGATCGTGCTCTCGACGAACGATCTGATCAACCCCAACGACCAGCTCCGCTTCACGCTGGCCGCCGCGTCGCTTCGCGACTTCTTCGACCACGTCGCCACCGACGGCGTCGACGAAACGCTGACCTGGACCCCGGCTGGCACCAGCGTCATCACTGACGTAACACCGCCGTCGATCCAGGCCGTGTGCCTGATCGACAAGAAGCTCGTCGTCGACTTCAGTGAGCCCGTCACGGAGTCCTCCGCCGAAGCACAGCTCACCATCAACGGTGCCGTCACCAGCTGGACCGTCGACGGCACAGGCTACAGCGTCGAGCTCGAGTCCGCACTTGATGCCGGCAGCCATGTCCTCGCCGTCGGCGAGGGGGCCCTCGACCTGGCAGGTCTGACGGCGAATCCGGCCGGTCCGTTCAGCTTTGGGGTGAGCGCCCAGTCGACGAATCAGTCGATCTTCGAAGCTCCGTCCAACGGCGAAGTGGAGGCGTCGGCTGTCGGCAACGTCTTCGGGTTCCAAGGCCTGCCGCTCGATAGCGAAACGGGGCTGTTTTACGTCCGGAATCGGATGCTGGATCCGGAGTTGGGGAGGTTCATCACAAAGGATCCCGTCGGATATGTCGATGGGCCCTCGGCTTATGCCTTTGCCATGAACTCGCCGGTGAACTACGGGGATCCGTTGGGACTCTTCAACCTCGGCCTCGGCCCGTGTGGGACTAAAGTCGGCGAAGCTTTCGACGAGTGCATGGCTCCGCTCAAGGCGCGGGAACGTGCTTTCAACGAATCGACCCACGGCCAATACATCAACGGGACGATCCAGGGCGCTGCTCGGTCTCCGGTGGCCCTTGGTGAAACGATCTACCAAGTCGTTCGTCATCCGATCCAGACGGCAAAAGGCCTCTGGCATCTCGTGACTCACCCGATCGAGGTGACTGCCGATCGGATCGTTGATTTTCAGATGGCCGGTCCGCTGGAGCGCGGCCGGACGATTGGTGGTGCGCTTGGCGATCTAGTACTGACTGGTGCCGCGGGCAAAGCTGTCAAAGTCACCCGCTCCAGTCTTAACTTCGACGATGTGGCAGAAGCGGCAGCAAATGGTTTGCGGTCTGGCGCTCGGGAGCTTCTCCCTGAGACCAGCCCTCGACTTTTGGACGTCAACCTTCATTCGATAAGAGTTGGAGGCTCTGGCCTACGCCCAAGCCGCATGACAAGGGCTACTATCGTTGGCGAGCTCCGCGGTCATACTATGCAAGCAAATAGAATTGCCGATGCAATCGAGAATGGACTTATCGACTTCAATGTTCTCAGTGATCGACTTTTTGCTAGAGCCTACTACGAGCTTCGGAAGGGGAAGGACGGTCTGCCCGGAGCCTTCAATAACGGTCGTCGGGTCTATATTCGCGAAGGCTCTCAGACGTTCCTTTCGGACGTGGTGCACGAAGGAACGCATGCACTCGACAGGCTAAGAGGATTCGAGGGGAGTCGGTATCAATTGGAAAAGAGGGCTTGGTTCTACGAGCGCCAGTTCAAGGTTGCTACTGGTACTGCCGATCCCGTGCGTGATGAAATTAGGTTAATTCTTAAGGTGGTTGAGGCAATGTACAAGGGCAAGCCGTGAAATCCTTAGAGGAACTAGCGAACTACGCCATGGGCGCGGAGTTGCCTAAGGATTTTGCTGCCATGCGGCAGCAGGTTGAAATCCTTGAGTTCAATGCGGCCGTCATGGCGCTACTTGATTGGCTGAAGTGGCGTTCCAGGACTCGATCTCAGAAGCGGTCTTTGAACTTAAGGACCCAGTATTCTTGGTCAAGTGTTCTCATCGCAATGATCGAAGAATGTGAGTCTCTTAAGACTTACTTCTGGCACAACGAAGGGACAGTTGACTTTCGGCCTCGGGTCAATGAAGACGAGCAAACCAAGGTCGAAGACTTGGTCGATAGGATCTACGACCAGCCCACTATGGAATGATCTGTCCTGTCCACACCGTCCGCTGTCTTGTCCTGTCCCGTC
>JBCDKH010000255.1 GCA_038746835.1 Planctomycetota bacterium
ACGTCGTCGGTGATCTCGTGCGGGATCGTCTGGCCGCGTTGCCAGAACCAGCAGAAACGCTGCGTCAGCGGCTGGCCTGGGGTTTCCTCGTCAGGCGACCAGTCGAAGTCGCTGGCCAGCTCGACGTCCGGCTCCGCCGACCAGGTGCCGTCGTCGGCCTGGTTGAAGGTGACGTCGAAGTTGGCGAGCAGATCGAAGCCGAAGGCGTTGGCCGCGCGGATGGGCGGACACTCTTCCGGCCAGCCTCGGCCGGTGGGTCGTTTCACGTAGACGTCCTTGGCCGGGACCGGGCCGAACAGCTCCTGGCGAAACCTGAAGAAGCGGAGCATGCGCGACGATATGTCGCGTTGACGCGGTCAGACTGACTTGTGGTGCAGCAGCAGCCTGTTACGTTGCGGCCGGATCGCGGCATCCTGCTGCGGCACCAGTAGCCCCGCATCTAAAACATGCACTTCCGTCCCATCGCCACCGAGCTCCTCGAGCAACGTCGCCTCCTTGCCGGTGACATCGGCATCGACGTGGAACAGATCGTCTGGCAAGGCCGGACCGTCGACGTCGTCCGGGGCGAAGTGATCGTCCGCTACGAGGGCAACGGCCTTCACGGCGGACAGGCCGCCTTCGACGTCGCCCAGCCGGCGATGCTGACGGGCCAAGACCGCGTGAACCAGCTCGACGGCGTCACCCGCGCCTTCGCCGACGTCGATCACGAAGGCCTCCAAGTCGAACGCCACCTCGGAAGCAGCGGCCTGTTCCTGGCAAGCGGCACCGACACGCTCGGTTTGATTGACGACCTCAAGGCCACGCCCGGCGTCACATTCGTCGAGCCCAACTTCGTGGTCACCAAGTCGTCGACGCCGAACGACCCGAGTTTCGACCAGCTCTGGGGCCTGCACCAAAGCAGCGACATGGACATCGACGCGCTCGAGGCCTGGGGCATCAGCACCGGCTCGCCCGACGTCATCACGGCCGTCGTCGACACTGGCATCGACTACGACCACCCGGACCTCGCCGCCAACATGTGGGTCAAGCCCGGTGAAATCGCGGGCGACGGGATCGACAACGACAACAACGGCTACGTCGACGACATCTACGGCATCGACACGGCCTACGGCGATTCCGACCCATACGACGGCGACAGCCACGGCACCCACGTCGCCGGCACTATCGCGGCCACCGGCAACAACGGCGTCGGTGTCGTGGGCGTCGCCTACGGCACGAAGGTCATGGCGCTCAAGTTTCTGAATGACTCGGGCTCGGGCGACACGGCTGACGCGGTCGAGGCGATCAACTACATCACCGACATGCGGCTTCGCGGCGTGAACGTCGTCGCCAGCAACAACTCGTGGGGCGGCGGCGGGTATAGCCAGACGCTCTACGACGCGATCGAAGCCCACAACGACGCCGGCCTGCTCTTCGTCGCGGCAGCCGGCAACGGAACGCCCTTCTTCGGCACGCCCATCAACAACGACGCCGATCCGCAATACCCCGCGAGCTACGACCTTCCCGGCATCATCTCCGTCGCCAACCACCAGAGCAGCGGCGCGGCTGGCTCGTCGTCCAACTATGGCGCGACCAGCGTCGACCTCGCGGCTCCCGGCACCAACGTCCTGAGCAGTGTGCCAGGCGGCGGCTACTCGAGCTTCACCGGAACCAGCATGGCCTCGCCGCACGTGGCGGGCGTGGTCGCGCTGGTCAACTCCGTCGCGCCCGGCCTGCCGATCGCCGACGTGAAGGCTGCCATCCTCGACTCGGCGGACCCGATCGCCGCCTTTGCCACGACCGGCTCCAAGCCCATCCTGACCGGTGGCCGGCTCAACGCGTTCAAGGCCATCGAGCCCCTGGGCAGTCCCGGCCTGTACGGCACGGTCTTCGACGACATCGACGGTGACGGCGTTCGCAGCGGCAATGAGCCCGCGCTTTCCGGACGCACTGTCTACATCGACCTCGACAACGACTCGGTCATCGATGCCAACGAGCCGCAGACGCTGACTGCCCTCGACGGCCGATTCGGCTTCGAGTCGCTGGCGACCGGCACCTACACCGTCAAACTCGCCGAAGAGGCAGGCCGGCGACAGACGCTCCCGGCCAGCGTGATCGCATACGCCGCCGAGGGCTACGACTCGTCATCGACCTTCGCCTCGACGACGTCCACGCTCGTCAACGGACGCGTGTTCAACGACGTGAACGGCAACGGTCTGTTCGACGAAGGCCAGGACACGCCTCTCTCGGGCGAACGCATCTACCTCGACGCCGACGGCGACAACGACCCCGGCATCGGCGTGATCGACGAGTCGGCCACCGTCAACAGCCCGATCACCGACTACAACACGACGCTCGGCACCGTCGCTGTGACGCAGACGGGCGTCATCGACACCCTCAGCGTCACCGTCAACCTCTCGCACACGTACACGGGCGATCTGGACATCTACCTCATCGCGCCAGACGGCACCGAGGTGCAGCTCTTCGACCAGCACGGCAGCAGCGGGAATGACCTCGTCAGCACCGTCTTCAGCGACGCCGCCTCGGCAGACATCGACAGCGGCTCGGCACCGTTCACCGGCACGTTCCGACCGGTCGAGCCGTTGGCAGGCTTTGCCGGTGGCGACGTCCAAGGCACCTGGACGCTCAGCGTGTACGACAACTACGGCGTCGACACGGGCATGCTCGAAAGTTTCGGCATCACCGCCAACAGCGGAGACAAGCGCCTCAGCGTCGGCTCGGACGGCTCCTTCGCCATGACGATCATCGAGGGCGACACCCATCGCTTCCGGCAGATCCTCGACGACGAACACGTCGCCACTTCCGGCGGCTACGACGTCACCGGTGGCGGTGGGACCATCGTCAGCGACCTCTGGTTCGGCAGCCGACCCACGCCGACCGATCTCCAGGTCACCGCAGCCAGCTTCGACTACGACGCGACGCCCGCCGCGCTCTTCACGTTTGATTCCGACGTCTCGGCATCGCTGACTGTCGACGACCTGTCCGTCGAGAACCTGACCACCGGCCAGACGATGGCGTCGAGCGACTTTGAGCTGGCGTGGGACGCCTCGTCGCTCACGGCGACGTTCGCCGCGACCTCCGCGATGGCCGACGGTGACTACCGGTTCACGCTCGCCTCGACCGTCAGCGACGGCGCCGTCTCGCTCGGGACCGACTTCGTCCTTGAGGACTTCCTGCTAGCCGGCGACATCAACCACGACCGCGTGGTCAACCTCGCCGACTTCGGCGTGCTGCGTGCCAACTTCGGCAACGCCGGCCTCTTCGCTGAGGGCGACCTCAACGGCGACGGCACCGTCGATCTTGCCGACTTCGGCGTCCTCCGCGCGACCTTCGGCAACACCCTCGACATCACGAGCAAAAGCCTCTTCGCCTGAGCCCGCCGATGCCAGCCCGCACACCTCGACGGGCTTTCCAATGTGCTTCAGCGGGCCTACGCTTTCTCCCGCATTCGGCCCCATCGTCTAGCGGCCTAGGACACCGCCCTTTCACGGCGGCGACACGGGTTCAAATCCCGTTGGGGTCATCCGGTTAGCATTACAATCTCGCCGAGCGGACGCCACGATCGTGTTACGATGTCCGCGGTGGTCGCAGTCAGTTTCATGTGTGAGCGGGACGACACTTGGCTGACCATCACGCGAATCCACGGTTCGAGCTTCTCGACTTGACGAGTGCGTTCAGAGAAGCACGCACGCCGGTCTTTACCGGCGTGCGTGGAATCCGTTGCCTGAGAGCAATCTCGTCGCGCTCTGGCAGAGGTGCCTGCGTGACTTGAGAGCGCCTGCGGTCACTTCGACCCGCGGCGTCGGCCGAGGAGGCTGCCGAGGGTGAGGAGGCCGAGCGTCGCGATGCCGGGTTCGGGGACGGAGACGCCCGAGGCTGCGCCGAAGACGTCCCACTCGAGGTCCTGGACCGGTGAGAACGGGGACGGCGCGA
>JBCDKH010000256.1 GCA_038746835.1 Planctomycetota bacterium
GGGCTCTGGACCAGACCCGGGACGACGCTTCGCTCTGTCCACCGGCTTCGGGGGGGGAGCGGTTCACCAGCGCAGTCGTCTGAGACGTAGCCTTGCGACCGGTGGCGTCGCAGCGACACAATCCTTCGGACGGGGTGGACGGGAAGAGCCTGGTGCTCGACGCGGTCGACCTCGTCAAGCTCGTTGGCGAGACCGTGAGCCTGAAGAAGGCCGGGCGTCGGTACGTGGGGCTGTGCCCGTTCCACGAAGAGAAATCACCCTCCTTCGGGGTGAATGCGGAGAAGCAGTTCTACTACTGCTTCGGCTGTAAGAAGGGAGGCAACGCGATCGACTTCGTCATCGAGCGCGACCGCTGCGATTTCAAGACCGCCCTCCAGACCCTGGCCGACTGGGCGGGCATCGAGCTGCCACGCCGCGGCCGACCCGGGCCGGCGACGGACAAGCTGCAACGCCTGCGCGAAGCCTGCAGCTCGGCCGCCACGCTCTACCGGAAACACCTCGACGCCCCCGAGGGCAAGGCCGCCCGCGACTACCTCGAACAACGCGGCTTCGAACGACGCACGATCGACGCCTTCGGCATCGGCTTTGCCCCCGACGCCTTCGACTCACTCCAACGTGCCGGCCTGGTTCAACAGTTCACGGAGCTCACTTTACAGGAAGCAGGACTTCTAAGAACAAGTGATAAAAACCCGGGCCATCGATATGATGTTCTAAGGCACCGAGTCGTCTTTCCTATTCGAGACGAGCAAGGGAGGCCGATCGCTTTTGGTGGAAGAGTCGTGCCGGGCAATGATTCGCCGGCCAAGTATCTCAACAGCCCCGAGACGCCGCTGTTCGACAAGTCGGCGACGCTCTTCGGGCTCGACGTCGCCAAGGCCGAGATCGCCAAGTCGCGGGAGGTGATCGTCTTCGAGGGGTACGCAGACGTGGCAGCGGCGTGGCAGTATGGGGTGACCAACGGCGTGGCCGTCCTCGGCACGGCGCTAACCCCGAAGCATGTCACGATCTTGCGCCGATTCGCCGATCGCGTGATCTTGCTCTTCGACGCCGACGCCGCCGGCGAGTCGGCGACGCGCCGGAGCATCGAGCTGTTCCTCGGCGAGGACGTCGATCTGCGCGTCGCCGAGCTTCCCGCCGGGATGGACCCGGACGACTATCTCCGTACGGAAGGCGTTGAGTCGTTCAGGGAGAAAGTCGGGGCCGCCGTGGACGCCTTGGGATACGCGTGGAGACGCCTCGCCGTCCAAATCAGCGGCGAGGAGGACGTGACCGCGCGGGGTGCGGCGATCGACGATTTCTTGCAGCTTATCGCGTCTGCGCGAGGGGCGGCGGGTGGTCGGGTGGACGAAGCGCGTTGGGGCGGCGTGCTCCGGCGGGTGGAGCGCCTGACAGGGCTGTCGATCGACGTGCTCCGTCGCCGGCTGGAGCCCAAGCGCGCTCCACGTGGGCCATCTGGTGGGTCGTCGCCGGCTCCCGAGGTCGCCCCGGCCAGGCCGGCTCTGGGCCGGGCGATCGTGCCGGGTTGGCAACTGCTCGGCAGCCTGTTCCGCGAGCCGTCGCTGTGGGAGCAGGTCCAAGAGCACGTGGGACCCGACGATCTGCACGATCGGCGCCAGCGATGGGTGGCGGAGGTGTTCTGGGACCACCTGCGGCACGAGGGCGAGCCGACGTTTCCCGAGTGGCTCGACGTCGTAAGCACTGCGGCCTCAGCAGGTTCGGCCGGTGAGGCGGCAGCGGGACGGGCTCGGGAGACGTGCATCCGCTGGCACGACGACGCAGCCGACCTCGGCGAGGCCAAGGCGGTGGCGGCGGAGGCGGTGCTGAACTTGCTGAAGCTGAAGGAGGAGGCGTCGATCGAGTCGGTCCACGGCGACGTCCGCCGCACCGTCGGCACGTCTGCTGAGGACGATGCGGCCTTGCTGAGAAAGCTGGAGAAAACGCTGCATGAGACGGGTCGAGCGGGCTCGAAGGCTTCGCCAGACCGTACAGCCGGCACCCGCGATACACCCGCTTCGCCGGAGGGCAAGCGAGGGTGAAGGTCCGAGAAGATCGCTTGTCTCGGGCGCCAGGCGGTGCATGTTGCAGCTGATTCGGCCCCGGTGGCTAAGGCCGATGCCGAACCAGCAGGCCACCCGGAGCGAACGATCACTTCGGCCAGGCAGCCTGCTTACCATATCGCCGCCCGCGCCAGACGCCTCGTCCACTTCGCGACACGGACTTCATGAGCAGCAATCGTTCCAAGGCAAAGTTCAAGGAAACCACCGTGTCCAGCACCGCCATGCCCGACGCCAAGCCCGCCACGGACGATCTCGCTGACGTCGACATCGACCTCGCCGACGACGCATCGGAAGAGCACGGCCCGATCGGCTCGGGTCCCAGGCCCCCGACCGATCCGCTCATCGGTGCCGGCAGCCTGGAGGAAGTCCAGCGTCGCGTCAGCGCCCTCATCGACCTCGGCACCGATCGCGGCTACCTCACGTTCGACGAGCTCAACGCCCGCCTGCCTGACGAGGTGGTCGGGCCCGATCGGCTCGAGCAGCTGCTGATGAGCCTCGACGAGATGGGCGTGTCCATCATCGACGATGCGGACGTCAAGAAATTCAAGGCCTCTGGGAATCGACGCAAAACCCGCAAGATCGAGCCGGTCGTCCTCTCCAAGACCGCCCCCGGCACACGCGTCGGCATCGCCGCCGACGTCGCCGAGCCCGTCGGGCAGGACAACGTCAGCCAGACCGAGCGGACCCAGCAGGAAAAGAGCAAGAACGACTTCATCAAGAAGGTCCTCGGCGACACGCGTCGTCGCAACATGCGCGACCTGGAGGACGACGACGGCCGCGTCGCGGAGGACGACGAGAGCCACGCCGATCACGCCCGTCACCCAGACGCCCCGGACGTCGTCGCGGCTGACGGTGCTGCCGGGCCGGGCACGGAAGTCGAAGGCGAGATCGACATCCAGCAGCTCGAGCGCGACATGGCCGAGGCGACGGGCAAGCGGATCGACGATCCGGTCCGCATGTACCTCACGCAGATGGGCGAGATTCCGCTGCTCACCCGCGAGCAGGAGATCAGCCTCGCCAAAAAGATCGAGATTACCCGGAAAATCTTCCGATCTCGCATACTCGGCAGCGACTACTGCCAGCAGCAGGCATGCGAGATGCTCGAGCAGGTGCGTGAGGGCCAGCTCCCCTTCGACCGCACGATGAAGATCTCCACAGCCGAGGAGATGGCGGACAAGCAGACGGTCAGCGACCGCATCCCGCTCCACCTGAACACGGTCCGCGAGATGCTTCGCCGCAATCGCGACGACTGGCGTGCTTATCGCGAGGCCAAGACGAAGCAGGCGAAGGAAGAGATCGAGCAGCGCCTCCGCCGGCGTCGACGTCGCGGAGTTCGCCTGCTGGAAGAGGCCACGCTCCGCACCGGTCGGATCGCGCCGCTGATGAAAAAGCTTTCGAGCATCAGCTCCAAGATGCTCGAGCTCGACGAGCAGGTCGCCAGCAAGAACGGCAAGGCCGCCAGGAGCCCCGCCGAGGCCGAGGACCTGGAGGTCTGCCGTCAGGAGCTCGAAGGCCTGGAAGACCTGGTCCTTGAATCGAGCGACGACCTCTACGAGCGGCTCGTCGACATCCGCAAGATCCACGTCCGCTACGAAGAGGCCAAGCGCAAGCTCAGCGGCGGCAACCTGCGGCTCGTCGTCTCGATCGCCAAAAAGTACAGGAATCGCGGGCTTTCCTTCCTCGACATCATCCAGGAAGGCAACACCGGCCTGATGCGGGCGGTCGACAAGTACGAGTACCGCCGCGGCTTCAAGTTCTCGACCTACGCCACCTGGTGGATTCGCCAGGCCA
>JBCDKH010000257.1 GCA_038746835.1 Planctomycetota bacterium
CACGACGTGCACCGCGCCACCGCCGCGCGCTGGTTGGTCTCCGCCCGGGAGACCTTAGCCAAAGACACGCAACGGATCCTCCGGGCCCGCCTTCACGTGACGCAGTCGGAGATCGAGAGTCTGCACCGCCTGGTCCGCAGTGACCTCGACGTGAGCCTCTGCCGCATCCTCTCTGAAGACGACGAGTGAGGCTCATCTAGCCTCGCTTGCGCAGGTGATTCTGCGGTCGAGATGGTCTCGCTAGCCAAAGCCGCCGAAGTCGAGGAAGTAATCCCCCATGCATCCCGAGAAGCGCTCCTCTCGGTCGGCGCAGCTCGAGTAGTCGAATTCGTCTTCACTCGGACACTCGAATTCGTTCTCCCAGCAATCGTAGACGTCGTCGATCTCGTCGCCGCAATCCCGCGCTTCGGCGTCTTCGACGGCGCGCTCGAGCATGGCCACGCATTCGCTCTGATCGCTTTCGTCGCCCCCGCCCGAACACGCAAAGGCGTCCTCGCACATCGCTTCCGGTCCTCCCGAGCAGCCCGCCGCCGAGAGAAACCACGCAACGGTGGCCAGCGACGCCAGCCGTCGACGGCGCGCCCTCAGATCTAATTTTCCCTTCATTCTCGCCTCCTCTGGCCCGAGATGGACCCGTTGGACGTCACTCCCAGCGAGATGCGAGGCAACCTAGCGCAAAGCTCGACGCCGCGGTAGCTGCGCCTCATGCTCATTGGCCGGTGGCCACTCGGCGGACTCGTTCCCGTGAGCACAGCCGAGGGAAGCGGATCCCATACCGAAGCGCGCACAGGCGCCCGGCTGGGGTGCACGTGCAACGCCAGGACGGGCTTGGCGTTCCTCGACATGACGCTGAAGGCGATGCTTCCTGGGCGCCCGGGCGGAAAGCCAATTGGCTCGGCTCAAGTTCTCCCGTTGCGCGCCGTTTCCTCTGACGAGCGGTATTGGGCCATCCAGGGCCTTCGGCCGCGCCTGCCCCCTCCCGAACACCCCCGCGACGCGGACAAGTGTCGTCGCCTCGGAGAGCCCATGAACGAAACGAAGAAGAAAATTGTCGCTACGATTTCGGCCTTGACTGCCATGCACCTGACGGCCTGCAACATGCCGGTCGACGACGACGGGGGTGACCCCTTCCGCGACGCCCAGGAGCTGTCCACTGCGGAGTCGTGTATCCAGTCGGTTCGGGCTTACGGCGAACTGACTCAAGAGACCCGCGGTTTGGTCCTGAATTGGGGGGATGAGTGTCTTGGCGAGCCGGTTCGCGCGGTCCTTGCGAGCGAAGACGGTTCGTTTGCGGAGGAGGCCGACGTTCGCGTAACCGGGGAACTCCTTGTAGGTAACGCGGGCTGGTCTTTATCCGGAGGCCTGGTATCGCGGAGCGGGGAGCCGTCCTTGGTGGCGGAGGTCCTCGACGTCGAAGGGGAAGTCGTAGCGTCGCTCGCGTTGGCGCTTCTGGAACGTGACGAATCACAGATTCGGGTTCAGGGGACGGTGAACTGGCGCTAGCGGCAACGAGGCCGCAGAGTGAAGCACTCTGCGGCCTCGTGATGGGTACGATGCTCCTGCCTTAGGATGCGCGGAGGAGCGTCGACCTGCCCCTACCGACGGCGGCGACGGCGGGCAGCCACAACGAGCATGCCACCGAACACGAGCAGGCTCGTCGGGGGGGCCTGGCTCCTGGACGAGCCTGGCGTACTGCAAGAGCAGCCACCATCGTCGTCCGAACCGTCGTCGTCACCGTCCGCATCGCCGCCAGCGCCGCCGTCACCCCCGCTTCCACCGGCGCCCGTGGTCGTCGTCGGCCCGCCGCCGCCCACGCCGCTCGTGTCGGTGCCATCACCTTCGACGATGATGACATAAGGGCTCTCGTCAGGATCATCGTTACCGATGCTGACCTCGAAGCTGAACGGCCCCGCGGCCGTCGGCGTGTAGCTGACGGCAAACGTGGTCGTTTCGGTCGGAGCAAGCACACCCATGGGCGCCACCGTCAGAGCCGCCGTAGTGTTGGCAGCGTTGAGAACGTTGATCCCCTGCAGGTTGAGGTCGATGTTCCCTGTGTTAACGATGGTGTACACGAGTTCCTGGGCCATCTCGACAGGCTGGTCTCCCTGACCGTCGGTGGATCCGCTCGCGATTTCGGTTCCGGCTGGTCGTTCCACGCTAATGTCGGGCGCGGGCGTCGTGGCGGTTCCGCTGATGGTGATCGTGTAGGACGAGCCCGTCAACGACGGTCCGTTCGTAGGCACGGTCAGGTCAAAGCTGAACGCGCCTAGCGCGGGCTCGAAGTCGACTACCAGTGTCTCCATCGCGCCGTTGGGCACCGTCAGATTCGCCGGTTGTGTGACCGTCACGTTGGAAACACCCATTTCGTTTGCCACAGTAAACCCGCCCGCGTCGAGGACAAGGTCGAGGTCGCCGCCATTGGCCACATTATAGGTCACCGATTGGGGCAAAGCAGGAATGCTCCCTTGAGCATCCGTGTCACCGTCCAAGAAAACGGTCGCACTGCGTTCGAGGACGAGCTCCGGCGGGAAGCCGACCTGGATTCGGTCGAAGTACATCCCGTCGGCGGGAATCGCCGTTTCATCGTTTCCCTGCCACCGGATCACGATGTTGTCGGTGTAATCGAGGCTCGCAGCATTGAGGACGTCGAAAAGATCGATGAAGTCTTCGTTCCAAACCTCATCGTTACCCGAGTTTTTCTCGAAGTGATAGACGGACCCGAGGTAGCTGCTGCCTCCATCGAGGGACAGAAATACGTTCTCCTCGGGGTCGTTTTCGTCGCCCGTGTGCGACCAACGGAAACCGACCCAGATGTGCTCGTTGTTGGCGACGGAGAACGCCGACATGTCGAAGGCGTACTGGAACGCTTGGCCGGCGAGGCTGTCGTAGTCGAGTTGAAGAAAGCTGGTGCCCGAGACGGGAAGCAGATTCCCCTGGCTGGTCACGAGCGTGATGAAGCCGTCGTTCCCGTAGTCGGTGGGGTTCCCGACAGGTCCAACTTCGTTGGCTGTTTGGAGCTTGGTTCCCTCGCCGTCCAAGCCGGTAAAGCTCGGGTCGAAAACGCTGAAGTCGTCTTCGAACGGGAAGGTGCTGATCACCGGATTGAGGGTGACCGTGTCCGCGGTGTACGGGGCACTGAGGGTCGTCGTCGGGGTTCCAGCAAATACGATGTCGGTGTTCGCCGCCACGCTGGCGACGATGGTGTTGCCCGGCATGGCGTTGACGGCCAATTCGGCGACGATGAAAAAGCGCTGCGTGTCAAAAGAGGGCAAGGCCGTTCCGCCGGTGCTGAGGGTCGCGCTTCCGCCACTCTGAGCAATCATCGCGGCGAGCTGGGTGTCGACGCTGATGTCGAAGAACCCGTCGCCATCGTCGGCAAAGAGATGCCAGAAGATGTCGGCATCCATGATGCTTCCGGCGTTGGTTACGGTAATGCTGTCGAGCGTCACAGGTCCAAGCGGCTGATCGAAGTCGAGGACGAGCACCGGAAACGGGCCGTGGGTTTCATGCAGCCCGTTGATGGTGGGAAGCGTCTCCGCCACCACCTGAGTGACGACGGATTCTGCCGGGAAGATGCCGGCCGCTTCGGCGACCACAAAATTGTCGATGGCAACGCCCTCGTCGATGCCTGAACCGTCGGAGCCAAACGCGATGCGGAGCAGGACGGAAGTTTCGCCGGCGATGGCCGCGAGGGAGTGGGAAGCGGTGAAGTAACCGCTAGAACTCCCCGTCCATGCGTCGTTGTTGTCGGTGTTCAAACCCGACGCACTGGCGTCGTTGTACCAGTTTTCGCCCGGTGTGG
>JBCDKH010000258.1 GCA_038746835.1 Planctomycetota bacterium
CCCCGCCACCCGGCGGGGCGTTTTCCTTTCTCCGCTCAATCGCCCTTGGCCTTCCACAGGTACCACGTGGCCACGCTGCACCACGGGTGCCACGGCTCGGCCAGCCGCTGCATCGTCGCCTCGTCGGGTCGTTCATCGAGCCGAAAGACGCGCCGAAATCCCTCACGCAGGCCGAGGTCGCCAACGGGAAGGACGTCGCCGCGGAGCAGGACGAACAGCAGATACATGTGGGCGGTCCAGACGCCGATGCCCTTGACCTCGACGAGCTTGGTGATGACGTCTTCGTCGGACAGCGTCGCGAGCTCGTCCAGCTTCAGCCGTCCGTCGACGATGCGCTGCGAAAGGTCGATCATGTAGCTTCGTTTCTGTCGCGAGATGCCACACGACCGGATGGCCTCATCATCCCAGACGCGGTCGGACGAAGGGTTCAGCGCTGCGAGCACCTTTCGGGGTGTTGGCGTCTTCTTCGTGAAGCGGCCACGAAACTTCGCGTAGAGCGTTTCGGCCCCCTTGAAGCTCAACTGCTGCGAAAAGATCGATAGGACTAGCGCCAGATACGGGTCAGGCAGCGGCTTGATCTGACATGGCCCGACCTGGCGAATCACGGCCGCGAGCTTTGGATCAGCCTTGGAGAGGTGCCGCTCGGCCTTGGACCAATCGGGTGCATCTGGCAGCGGGTCGAACCACATCGACCGACAGAATATTCGCGCTGATCGATCCGGTTATACTGCCTGCGTGAGCGACACGACGCAGCTGCCCGACGTGGACCCGAACGTACAGAGTCGGCTGGAGGACGTACGCGGCCGCATCGCCTCGGCCTGCGATCAGGCGGATCGGCCGACATCGGCCGTCACCATGGTCGCTGTCACGAAGTACGCGACGGCTGACCAGGCACGATCAATCGTGTCGCTTGGCGTGCGTGACCTTGGCGAGAACTACGTCCAGAACCTTCAGCAACGCGCTGTCGACGTCGGCGAGCACCATCAGGCGCTCCAGGCCGACGCCTCATCGGACGTGAACGACGACCTTCGCTGGCACCTGCAAGGCCACCTTCAGCGGAACAAAGTCAAGGCCGCCCTGCCGATCGTGACGATGTTGCACACGCTCGACTCGCTCCGCCTGGCCGAAGAGTTGGAGGTTCAGGTGCCCCGGGTTCTGGGCGAGGAGGCCAAGCTGCCTTGTTTGATGCAGATCAATTGCAGCAACGAATCCCAGAAAGGCGGCGTGGCGGTCGGGGCAGCGCGTCACTTGGCCGAGCAGATGATGGAGCTCGGCCATCTGCGTCTCATGGGCGTCATGACGATGGCTGCCTACGGCGTCGACGCCGACACCGCTCGCCGGACGTTTGCGCGGTGCCGCGAGGTGTTCGAAGAGATGAAGAAGTTCGGCATCGGCGGCGACGACTTCCGTCACCTGTCGATGGGCATGAGCGACGACTTCGAGCCGGCGATCCTCGAAGGCAGCACCATCATCCGCGTCGGCAGCGCCCTGTTCGGCGCACGTGAAGAAGCCGCGTGAGGTTCAGGGGCATGAGATCGGTGCCACTGCATTCTTGCAGTGGTCGGTCTAAAGCACTGCAATCATGCAGTGGCACCAGAGCCACGACGTGGCACAAGACCGCTAGTGGTCGTGTCCCTCGTGGTCACCGTGATCGTGCCCTTCGTGGTCGTCGTCGTGACCGCCGTGGCCGTGATCGTGATTGTGGCCCAGCGTGAGTTGTGCGGTCAGTCCGTGGACGTCCACGCCTTGTGCACCAAGCTTGGCCGCCAGAATGGTGAAGTTGTGGTCCATCATGCCGAGGTACGTCGACTCGATCCGCTCGTCCGCGGGCCCGTCGAGGTAGAGGCCGTCGACCTCCTGGCCGTCGGATGAGACGGTGATGCCGTAGACCGCCATCGGTGCGATCCGCTCGTCGGTGACCGTCCGATTGTCCTCTGGAACCCGATTCATCGTCGCCTTGCCGTAGGCGTCGAGTTTGACGAGTTCGTCGAGATACGCAGCGGCATTCGCATCGATCGTCGAAGCATGGTCGGGGAACGCCTCCGACAGGCTTGAGCCGAGCTCCGAAACGACCTGGGACGCAAAAGCCTCGACATTGAGCGGCGAAACGGGCAGCTCGTCATCGAAGATGAACGAGGTCGCCGCGTCGGCTGTGGTCGCAGCGACGGGCACGCCGGTGTCGTTGAGCAGGACACTCATGACGTCGCGAATGACGGGATCGTCCGAGACGGCTCGCACCGGTTTCCCGTCGCCGCCACCGCAGCCGATGAGAAGCATCGCGAACAGCAAGAGGCCCGAAAGCAGAGTCGTGCGCATACAGCACGATAAGCTCGTTTTGTGAACGAGACGATCAAGGTCGCCGTGATCGGCGGCAGCGGACTTGGCGAGGCACTCCACGCCGACGACGCGACGGAGCACTTTCCTGACACGCCCTTCGGCAAGCCGTCGGCCCCGATCCTCGAAACGACACTCGATGGTGTGCCGGTGCTGCTGCTCCGGCGTCATGGTATCGGCCATGTCCACAACCCGTCGGCTGTGCCGTATCGGGCAAACATGTTCGCGCTCAAGCAGTTGGGCGCGACGCACGTCCTCGCCAGCGGCGCCGTTGGCAGTCTGCGGGAGACGATGGAGCCCCGGCACCTCGTTCTGCCCGATTCGACCATCGACAAGACGACCAAGCGTCCAAGCACCTTTTACGAGCATGCCGCCGTCCACGTGGGCTTCGACGAGCCATTCTGCCCGCTGCTTCGCAAGCTGCTTGCCGATGCCGCCGCGAAGGTCGAAGGCGTCACGCTGCACGACCGCGGCACGTACGTCTGCATGGAGGGGCCTTCCTTTTCGACCAAGGCCGAGAGCCACATGCACCGGCTTTGGGGCGGCGATCTGATCGGCATGACGCTGATGCCTGAGGCCCGTCTGGCCCGCGAGGCCGAGCTTCCGTACGCCGCCGTGTGCCTGGTGACCGACTACGACTGCTGGCGGCCACACGACGCGTCACAGGGGCCGCAGGATCTGCTGACCGAAATCATCGGCCACCTCAAAGCCGCAACGGCGAACGCGATGAGTGTCCTCCGGGCCGCGCTAGCTATGTCATCGACCCGGACGGACGAACTGCTGGCGTGCCCGGCTCGTGACGCGTTGGCGCTGGGCATCTGGTCGGACAAGTCGAAGATCGATCCGGCGGAGATCGAGCGGCTCAAGCCGCTCTGGGGAAGGCATTTCGGCTAGCCCGAGTCGAAGCCGAAACAGTTCTGCAACCCGGCGAACAGCTTCGTATCATCGACGCCGTGCAAGGGAGTTTTCGAGCCGGATGTTTGCTCGCGATCCTGCTGCCGGTTTCGGCGGCCTGGGGTCAGCTCGACGGTCCGGTTGCGGCCGCGCTCGACATCACACCGACTGGACGTTCCGCGGCGGAGGGCGTCTACGTCGACGATTCGAGCCAAGCGCTCGATCGCTTCACGCTCGCCGGGCGTTTGGCTGACCTTGGCGAGTGGGACAAGGCGGCCGAGGTCTATCACGAGACGATCGACACGCTCGGCCGGCGGTTGGTCGCATCGCGTACCGACTCAGAGGGTCGCGTGGTCCAGTACCGCCCCGTTGCCGACGCCGTGCGAAGTGCGTTGGAAGCCTGGCCCGACGAGGGACGACAGGCTTATCGCGATCAGTTCGACGGCGAAGCACGTCGCGCATTGGCAGCCATTCGCGAACTCGACCCTGACGATCCCGCCCGGCGTGCCGGCCTGACGTCCATTGCCAGGCGGTTCCCGCTCACCGACGCAGCCGGCGAAGCTCAAATCGAGC
>JBCDKH010000259.1 GCA_038746835.1 Planctomycetota bacterium
AGGACGCCGCGCGGATCGATCGGCGGCGAGCCACCCTCAGGCGGCGGCGGAGGCGGCGGTGCGGACGACGACATGCTCGACGTTACGTCGTACCGCCGAAAAGTTCGGCCCACGCCGCGACTTCCACCGTTGTCGGCGCTTGTCCCCTCCGGATAACTTGTTCAAACGGCCATCTAAAAACGCCGCCCGACTTTCTCCTTACCCCAACGCATCATGTCCCGTCGCCTCAGCTCCATCGCTCTCGCTTCCGTCGTTGCCATCGCAGGCGTCTCCGTCGTGCCGCACATCCGCTCTGCTCCGGCGGCGGTCATGCAGGAGTCGACATCGTATGAGATCGACTCGCTTCACTCGACCATTGTCTTCAGTGCGCTCTACATGGGTCAGAGCCCCTTCTATGGAATGTTCACCGCGACGTCTGGAACGATGACGTACGACGGCACCAATCCTTCAACACTCCAAGTCGACATCACTGCACCACTTGCAAGCCTCGACACGCACAACAGTGATCGCGACGCGCACCTCAAAAGCCCCGACTGGTTCAACGCGCCCGAACATCCCAACGTCCGCTTCGTTGGCGGGAGTCCGAGCGACAATGGCGACGGCACGATGACCATGCAGGGCGAGCTCACGCTCAACGGCCAGACCAATCCCGTCACCGTCACCGTCCAGCACCTCAAGGCCGGCAACACGCCCCGCGGCCAGCGGATGGGCCTGGGGGCGACGTTCACCATCAAACGCACCGATTTCGGCGTGAACACGATGGTCGGCGAGAACGGCATCGGCGACGAGATCACCCTCCACGTCGGCCTCCAAGGGCTGGCAGGCTGAGCGCGATCGCGACCTGCGACTTCGGGAGCAGAGACCGCCGCTCCACCGTCATTTTGAGCGAGCGAAGCGAGTCGAAGGACCTCGCCTGTCTGGCATCTATGGAAATACCAGGCGAGCGTCCTTGCCATTTCGCTCATTTTCTTTGATTCATTAGTCCCAACTCATGTCTCTCGACCCCGCCATTCTCCAGCGATTGATCTATACAATCGGGATTCCCGGCGGGATCGGACTATTGATCTCGGTCATCGTGCTGCTGTGTCGCTGGCCGGGCGTGGCGCGGTGGACGATCGGTGTGGCGGGTGCGGCGGGTCTCGGGCTTGCATTCTGGCAGCCGTTTCACGAGATGCCCGAGCCCAGCTCGCTGGGGCGATGGTCGCAGTGGAGTTGGATGGTCCCCGCGACGGCCGGCGTGGTGCTCGCGTGGCCAGCCTTGCTGCACGTGCCGCGGAAGGCGTGGGCGTTGCCCGTCGCCGTGGTTGGGCTTGCGGGCGTGATGTTCTTCCTCGCCCCAGCCCGCTATGCCGAAACGCTCGGCCAGCCGCTGATCTACATCTTCATCGTGCCGCTAGCGACGGCGCTGCTCGTCGGGCCGATCTGGTGGGCGGCGAGGCGTGACGACGCAGGCACGGCCGACTTGGCGTCCATGACGATCATCGGCGTGGCGGCGATTCCGGTGCTCGGGCTGACCGGTTTCCACGGGGCGACGATGCTCTTCTTCCCCGTCGTCGCGGTCACCGGCGCGGCCTGGCTGGCATCGCTCGTTCTCGCACGCGAGGGCAACGAAGCGGCCGCCAAGCAGTTGGCCGTCGGATGCTTCATTCTTCCGATCGCGTTCATGCCGGCGGCGATGGTGGCGTGGTACGCGCAGCCGGGCCTGCAGAAGTATGACGCGGTCGCGCTCGCCCTTCCGGCTATCGCGGGGTTACTGGCGATCGTGGTGCCGCGTCTGCCGAGGCGCTTCGCCGGGACAGTCATCGCGGCCGGCGTTGCGGGGCTGGCCCTGCCGACCATGCTCATCGGCAGCGATGCCCGGCCGTATTTGCCGGTCGTGCTTTCCGACGCTCAGGAGGCGTGGCTGACCAACTGGTCCGAGCCGCCGGTGTTGGAAGAAACAGAGGCGAGTGAGGCGGACCTGAACTTCTGGGGTGGTGGGGGTGGTGGTTAGGGACTAGGTACTAGGGACTAGGGATGATGGTTTTTGCCGTTCTCTGTTTTCGAGCTTTCGCCCAGTCCGTTGTCTTCGGTCCCGTTGCATGTCCGTCGCATTGAGGGGCGGGGCGGGGTGTTGTCGCGGGGCGGTCGTTTGCACGCGGTGAGTTGATCGAGCGGTGTCCGGTGCTGGTCCTTCCGGCCCGGGAGGTCTTCGGTACGGATGACGCGTCGCCCGTGCTCATGGACTACGTCTTCGATTGGCGGGCGATCCGCGAGGCCCACGTCGGACTCGCGCTCGGGTACGGATCGCTCTACAACCACCGCATCTTCGCCAACGCGACGTGGACACGAGTCGCGCCGGACCTGCTCGACATCCACGCCCACCGCGACATCGCAGCTGGTGAGGAGATCACCATCAACTACCACGGCACCCCTGGTGACCCCGAACCCGCAGCATTCGAGCAGCGCGGAAGTCCCGACTGAAGCGACACGCACCATCGACCCCTAGGAAGAACGATCAACCCACCCTGAACCAAGTCTCACGGTTTGCGGTGAGCGCCAGCGAGCCGCAGGGTCGGGTCCGGAGCGGCTCGCTGACGCTCACCGCTAACCCATCGGAACACGATCGCGTTCGACCTCAAATGCGAACGAATTCGCGACTTTCGACCAGATTCGGATCATCCGCTGCATCTGGTGCCACTGCATTCTTGAAGTGCTCCGTACCGAACACTGCAAGAATGTTGTGGCACCGGAGCACCAGAGCTCACTCGAACCGTCGGATGCTTCCCGAAGCCGCCTCCCGGACTCGAACCGGGAACCGTCGCTTTACAAAAGCGGTGCTCTGCCAATTGAGCTAAGGCGGCGCGTTCCTTTCACAGCTTCAGCCAGAGATCGCCAATCGTCAAGGCTCAGACGATCTCGACGACTTCGAGCTTCATCGAGCCACGCGGGGCCGCGACGCTGACGACGTCGCCGACGCGGCTTTTCATGAGGGCGTCGCCCATCGGGCTGGTCGCGCTGACGTCCTGCACGTCGCCATCCGCGTCGGGTGCGCCGGCCTCGCCGACGAGGCGGACAAGCATCTCCTCGCCGTCGCTTGTGTCCTTGACCTTGACCGTGCTGCCGAGGAAGACCATGTCTTCCGGCACGTCATCGGCATCGGCGACGACAACGTCCTTGGCTTTCTTTTCCAGCTCCGCCAGCTCCGCCTCGATCTTGCGGTTCTCTTCCTTGGCGAAGTGATACTCGGCGTTTTCGGAAAGGTCGCCCAGCGCGGCGGCCGCGGTGATGCGGGCCTGCACCTCGACCTTGGACTTCCGCAGCTCTTCGAGTCGCGCGTCGAGCTTGCTCTTTTCTTCCGCACTGAGGTATTGCATCGTCGTGACTTTCTGTTGGCGCAAGGCGCGGGACGCATCTTCCTGAGCGTCGCGGGTTCTGTCTGTTGCATTCGAAGCACGACCAGCGGCCTCGAGAGAAACGACAAGCCACCGTCTCCGGCCGTGGCCGGTCCAACGGTGGCGAGGGCATTCTACGGACCGGCCCTGACACGCGGCAAGCCAATCCGGCAACGCGTGGCCCCGTGTCGCACGCTCATCCACGCGGCTATCGTCCGCCGTGGCATTCCAGTGTGACATCGTGACTCCCGACGCCGAGACGTTCAGCGAGCAGGTTCGCGGCGTCGTCCTGCCCGCCCACGACGGCCTGGTCGGCATCCTGACCGGACGCGCGCCCATGCTCGTCAAGCTCGGCACGGGCGAGCTTCGCGCCGAGGTCACCTCCGGCACCAGCCGGCAGTTTTCCATCTC
>JBCDKH010000260.1 GCA_038746835.1 Planctomycetota bacterium
GACACCGGATCGAAGTCCGCACGCCGCTCATCGAATTGACCAAGGCCGACATCGTCACGCTCGGCACCAGACTCGGCGTCGACTACAGCCAGACCGTCACTTGCTACGACCCGACGCCCGATGGCTTGGCCTGCGGAGCGTGCGATGCGTGCCGGCTGCGTCGACAAGGCTTCAAGTGCGCCGGGCTTCCCGATCCGACGCGCTACGTCTGACGATCAATCGCCGAGTTCGACGATGATCTCGTGTGGCTGTTGGTCCTCCTGAAGTGGAATGACGTCGCCATCGATCGCCTCGCCGTCGACGGTGATGGAGGCGACGCGGCGGGCCTCGGGTGTGGTTCGGGTGACGCGGACCTGGTGGTGTGTGTTGCGGTGGCGATAGTTGAAATTGAAGCCGTCCCAGCCTTCGGGCAGCAGCGGCGACAAGTGCAGCTCGTGGCGGCCGTCGACGAAGCGGAGCTTCAGGCCGAGCAACGACTCGACAACGAGGCGGAACATCCAGCCGGCCGAGCCGGTGTACCACGTCCAGCCGCCTCGGCCGACGTGGGGCTCGACGCCGTAGACATCGGCCGCGACGACATAGGGCTCGACGCGGTACGTCTGCACGGCTTCGGGCGTGTCGGCGTGGTTGACGGGATTGATCAGGTCGAACAGCTCCCACGCCCGCCGCGCGTCGCCGAGCTTGGCGTACGCCATGATGGTCCAGACGGCGGCGTGCGTGTACTGCCCGCCGTTCTCGCGGACGCCCGGGACGTATCCCTTGATGTAGCCGGGCTCCAGGTTCGAGTTGTCGAACGGCGGGTCGAACAGTTGGATGAGGCCTTTGTCGCGCCGGACCAGACGCTCTTCGACGGCCTGCATGCCCATCGCTGCGCGGTGTTCGTCGGCCGCGCCGCTGAGGATGCCCCAGGACTGCGGCAGTGAGTCGATTTGGCACTCCGGGTTTTGCGCACTGCCGAGTGGCGTGCCGTCATCGAACCAGGCCCGTCGGTACCACGCACCGTCCCAGGCCTCGCGTTCGGCGTTCTGACGCAGCGTCTCGGCTTCGTCGCGACAGCGCTTGGCAAAAGCGTCGTCGCTGCGAAGCTCGGCCACGCCGGCGAAGTCGTGGAGCGTGTCGATGAAGAACCACGCGAGCCAGACGGACTCGCCGCGGCCGTGCTCGCCGACGAGGTTCATGCCGTCGTTCCAGTCGCCGCAGCCCATCAGCGGCAGGCCGTGCGGGCCGTAGCCACGGCGTTCGATGCCGTTGAGGATCGCGCGTCGGCAGTGCTCGTACAGGTCGGCTCGCTCGTCGGCGTTGACCCATTCCTGGTAGATCGACTCCTCGCCGTGTGGGACGTGCGGGCCTTGCAGGAAGCTGAGGTCTTCGTCCAACACGCCGACGTCGCCCGTGGCCGCGACGTAGCGGGCGGCGACGAGTGGGAGCCACATGTAGTCGTCGCTGAAGTTGGTGCGCACGCCCTTGCCGCCGGGCGGATGCCACCAGTGCAGGACGTCGCCCTCGCGAAACTGTCGCTCGGCCGCGCGGAGCAAGTGTTCGCGAATCAGGCTCGGCTCACACCAGAGCAGGGCGGCGACGTCTTGAAGTTGGTCGCGGAAGCCATAGGCACCGCCCGACTGGTAGTAGCCGCTACGACCCCAGTAGCGACACGCCAGCGCCTGATACTCCAGCCAGCCGTTGGCCAACACGTTGACGGCTGGGTCGGGCGTTTCGACGTACAGCGTGCCGAGCGTTCGCCCCCAGTGCTGCCAGACGTCTTCGAGCGCTCGGCGCGACTCGGCGACGCCGGTGAAGCGGGCGCACATGGCTTTGGCGTGTTCCTCGTCGTCGCCGGCACCGAGGGCGAAGACGATCTCCTTCTCCTCGCCCGGGCCGAGTTCGACGGGCACGCACATCGCTGCACACGGATCCAGGCCTGCGCCGACCTTGTTGCTGAGCCGCTCGCGCTTGAGTGCGGCGGGCTCTGCGAGTCTGCCGTTGCGTCCTAGGAACTCGAGGCGATCGCCGGTGACGGTGCGTTGCGACTCGCTGCACTGGACGAAAGCTGTCTCTCGGCCGAACTCGGCGTTGTACGGGTTACGTGCCAGGATGCCGCCCGTGGCGGCGTCGACGCGTGTGATGACGTGCATCGCATGGCCCGGCCGTTGGTCGGCGAGGCACCACTCGGCGAAGTACCAGAGCGACGTGCTGCGACGGCGTTCGGACTGGTTCTGCACGCGGACGATCAGCAGCTTGACCGGCTCGTCGCGATGGACGAAGAGCGTCGTCTCTGCCCGCAGGCCGACGTCGGACGACTCGAAGACGCTGTAGCCGAAGCCGTGTCTGGTGGTGACCGGATTCACGCCGCGAGCCGGCAGGCCGGTGGGTGACCAGAAGCGACCGGTCTCGTCGTCTCGCAGGTAGAGTGCTTCACCGGACTTGTCGCTGACCGGATCGTTGTGGAATGGCGTGAGTCGGAACTCGCGAGCGTTGGTGCGCCACGTGTAGCTGGCACCGGCCTCGCTGACGAGCGTGCCGAGCTTCGGGTTGGCGATGACGTTGCTCCATGGTGCAGGCGTCGGCGTGTCAGCGTCGTGGGTGACGACGTACTCCTTGCCGTCGCGCGTGAAACCGCCGGTGCCGTTGTGGAAGAGGAGATCGTCGCGCGGCGTGATTTCGCTGGCCGTCGGCACTTCGCGCAGGCCGAGCAGTTGTCCGACGCTTCCAGAGCGCGGCACTTGCGGAACGAGCTTCGCGATGCCGGCCGGCTCGACGGCCATGCGGCGATCGATCTGCTCGGCGAGCTCACCCGCCTTGTCGGTGAGGGTGACCCGCGCGACGGCCTGGAGGAGCACCTTGTCTTCCTCGGGGAATTGGTCGCTGCGACGAACGAAGATGCCGCCCGGCTGGTCGAGCAAATTGCCCGATCCCGCCTTGGCGACGGCCGCCTGGATCGCATCGTTCACCTCAGCCCGATAGCCGCTCTGGTCTTCGTTCCAGATGACCAGATCGCACTTGAGTCCCTTGCGACGCCAGTACGCGTGGGCGCGAACAGTCTCGCCGACGAGGCGGACTTTCTCGTGGTCGCCGACACGGAGCAACACGATCGGCAAGTCGCCGCTGATGCCGTAGGCCCAGAGGTTGGACTGCTTGCGGTTGAGCTGCGCGTTGCGGGCGATCACTTCTGCCGAGGCGCGACGCTGCGGCGTGGCGTAGATCACGCTGCCCGCGAGTCGGCCGTACGCTTGCGCGTCGGCCTCGTCGATGCCGAGCTGACGCAGGACGACCTGGCTGTGCGTCCAGGCGAGTTCGCTGACGCGGTCGCAGAGGCGGCGGTCGTGGTACTTTTCGATGAGGCCGTGCGCGGCCTCGGAGTTGTCGGCGACGCCGGTGACGACGTCGAGCCGACACTTCTCGCCGGGACGCAATCGAACGGTCCGTCGGATTGAGAGGCACGGGTCGAGCACGCTGCCGCTACCGCCGGTGAGCGACTCGGTGCGCATCGCCGACGGACTGGCGAGGTCGCGGCCTCGGCCGATGAAGGCGTTGCGGTCGGTCTCGTACTGCGTCTCACCGACCTCCAGCCCGTAGCACGTCATCAGATGGACGACGTAGGGCGTTCGCTCGTCCGCGCTGCGGGCACGGCGTCGGGCCAGAATCGCCTGCCGGCCGCGGACGAGTCGCGTTTGGACGAAAAGGTTCTGGAACGCCGGGTGCGCCGCGTCGGCACGCGGGTCGACCAGGACGGGCTCGGCGTAGC
>JBCDKH010000261.1 GCA_038746835.1 Planctomycetota bacterium
ATCGAGTCGCCGTTGGCGTCGATGAGCTGGACGCGGTCGCGCTCACCCTGGCCGAAGCTCGGGTCGAGGACGAGGTTGTTGGCGCCCTGGTTGCGGGTGCCCGAGCCGCTGTCACGCGTGACGCTGTGGAAGTTGACACCGTTCTCGAGGCGACCGGCGGCCTGGAGGAAGCGGGCATCGGCTTCGCTGATGCTGTCAAGGCCCGTGCCGGGGTTGGCGCTGATCGTGAACGGCACGGCGGCCAACGCGGTGTTGCGCAGCTTCGTCGTGCTTGGGTCCACACCGCCGTCGAGGGCGTCGGCGGAGCGGAGATCCTGGTAGTTTTCCTGCGACGGTGCGGTGAAGCGGGTGCTGCTGTACTGGGTGGCGTCCTGGCCAAGGCCGTAGCCGGCGGAGGTCGGGCGTGCGTCGAATGCCTCAGCGCCCGAGAGGCTGAAGAACTGCTCGAAGCTGACGTCGCTGTAGCTGATCTGCGGGAGCGGCTTGTTGCCGGGGACGTCGTAGAAGGCACCGCTGATACCGGGGACCGGCTTGTTGCTGTTGCCGTCGTAGAACGTGGTGTAGCCGTTGGTCAGCGTCGCGGGGAAAGAGTCGAACTCTTCACCCATCGTGAAGTGCGGATTGGACGAGCTGATGTTCGGCGGCGAGCCGGACAGGATGCCGTTGCGGATGGCCAGGTCGTTGATGCCGTTGCCCGAGCCAGTTTCGTGGTAGCCGTAGACGATGCGATCGGCATTGTTGCCGGGCTCGATGATGGTCGGGCTGCCGTTGAGCTGCTGCCCGATGCCCTGAGCGATCGAGCCGCTGAGGCTGTACTGCGTGTCGCCGATGGTCAGCGTCGGCAGGCCCAGCAGATAGGTGCCACGGTTGCCCTCGGCAGAGCTGAACGCCTTGAGGGCGGTAGCGCCGGTGGTTTGAATGAGGTACTCGTTGCCGATGCCGTCACCGATTGAATCGATGGTGGCGAAGGCCGCGGGGGTGAGGCCGGCAACCGTAACGGTGGCGGCCGCGATGATGCGCGGATGGTGGGTCATGGTCTTCTCAGTTCTCCGGAACCTGCGATGTGCCGAGCGCCGGGACGTCGTGCGCTTGGCTGCACGAGGACCGCTGTGCAGCGGTAACTGCCTCGTGCGAAAACGGCGTCGGGCGATTAGGCCCGACGCCGCTGGAATCAGTCGCCGTTCACTGCAACACCGCGAACGCGTGGCGTTCCGCGGATTGCGAGGAAGGGGTTGCCCCACTCGTACGCGTCACCGCCGAGCTGGTTGTCGACCACGGCAAAGCCGTCGCCGCCGTACCGCTGGGGGAAGGTCTGTTCGATCAGCTTGGTCTCGACGTGGCCGTCGACGTAGGCGAAGTTGGTCTTGCGCAGATCCTGCGGCTGACCGCCGACGATCTTCTTGCCGGCGATCTGATGCAGACGTCCGACCCAGCCCAGTGAGTTGAGCCCGGGGCTGGGGCCGTTGATAACGCCCGGCGGAAGCGGTGCCGGAATCAGAATGCCCGAGGCGGTCGCGTCGTACGGGTCGTTGGTAACGGCATCGTTCACGCCGCTGACGGGGCGGTGGCTCTTGATCTCGAAGTCGGTGCTTCCACCACCGGCGCCGGGCCCTGTCGCCTCGGAAACGACGCGTGGGTTGTCGATGTATTCGGTCGCGAGAATGACGTTGGTCGAGTCGCGAATGCGTCCGAGGTTGACGCGCTGGCTGCGTGCACCGTTCGGTGCTGACCCGTCAATGATGAGCCCGGGCACACCAGTCTCGAACTTGTTGCGAGGAATGATGGCCTCGTTGACGGTGTAGGCGACGCGTCGGACTTGTTCGTCGACGAAGCCGTTGGCAGTTCCCTCACCGAGCTGTTGGCCTGGCACGCTGTCGCCCGGGCTGGGATTGGTCGGCGGGAGTCCGCCGTCGGAGTCGAACATCGGGCTGGTGAACGCATCCTCCGGCACGGTCGCGCCGCCGCCAAAGATCAGCCACGACCAGTGCGTGTAGCCCGCACCCCGGCTTTGTGCTGAGCCACCCCCGACGTCAGGGAATGCGACGAGATTTGGAGCAGCGGTTGCCCCGGGCCCCTGAGCCCCGCCCGGCGTGTACACGTAAGCGGCCGGAAGGAACTGCTTGTTGTCCGACGCATAAAGCGCGAAGCCCTGCCCAATGTTTCGCAGGTTGCTTGCACAAACGATCTGGTTCGCGCTTGCGCGAGCGCGGCTCAGCGTCGGAAGCAGAATGCCGACCAGCAGGGCGATGATGCCGATGACGACGAGGAGTTCGACGAGGGTGAAGCCGAGGCGTCGCTGTGAAAATCCGTTTCTAATCAGGCGATTTGATGGGTTGGTCATATGGGGCGTCGGGTGATGAGAGGGGCACCGCCCGGCGGCGTCGGGAGACCGGTCCCGTCCAGCGCCGCCGTCGCGGGCCACTTGATAAGCGACGACACGCCTCCCTTGCATCAAGACGCGGATGGGATTTCGTAAACCTTCGGCTAACGATTGATGAAGGTCAGATATGTCAGCGTTTGATTAGTAATTGATGAGCTTCGCACCGATGGAACTCAAGTCGATGCCTGCCAACACGTCGGCGATGCGCTTGCCGGTGCCGTCAGCGCCGTAGACGTTCGTGCCGGTCCATCGGCCGCGCGAAAGGAGCTGCGGCAATGTGCCCGTGACCTCGGCCTCGTCGCAGTGAACGACGTTGCCGGATCGCTCGCGGCCGGTCTGACGTGGGCCGACGTCGAGGACGGGCGTGCCGAAGCTGGCGGCCTCGATGATGCCCGACGAGCTGTTGCCGACGAGTGCGGCGGCGTTGGCCATCAGGCGCAGAAATCGTGGCCGGGGCAGGTCATCGTGGACGCGGACGTCGGCGTCGTCGCGTGCTTCGTTCCACCGCCGAGCGATGCCCTCGCGGCCGAGGTCGTTGTTGGGCATGACGATCTCGGCCTTCAGGTCCGATGACCGGACGGCGGTGAGCATCCGGTCTGCCGTCTCAAACTCGGCTCCAACGTCGTCACGCGTCGGGTGCAGGACGATGAGGGCGAACGTGCCCGATTCCGGATCATCCGGCTGACGCTCGGCTGCAGCGGAGGTGATGCCGTCGATGCCGGGGGCACCGAGCATGTGGATCGATTCTGGTACTTCGCCGAGCTTCAGCAGGCGTTCGGCGCTGCCGGGCGTTGCGGGAAAGTGGATGTGGCTGAGTTTGGTGATCGCGTGCCGCATCGCGTCGTCGGCCTGGCCTGTCGCTCGGTCGCCGCCGTGGACGTGGGCGACGATGCGGCCCAACAGGTGCCCGGCCGTCGCGGCGGCGAGGGCTTCGACGCGATCGCCGACGACGAGGACGATGTCGGTCTCGAGTCGATCGAACGCCTCGGCAAGGCCTGCGGTCGCGTGGCCGGTGGCGATGGCGAGTTGCGTGGCGTCGGTTGTCGGGCCCCAGGGGATTTCGGCGTCGACGGTCCAGCCGTCATGGCGGATGGCGTCGACGGAGCGACCCGCTGCCGGGTCGAGGTGCAGGCCCGTCGCTGTGAGTTGGAGCTGGCGGTCCGCGTGATTGCGGATCGCTTGAAGCGTGGTCCGCATCAAGCCGAATTCGGCGCGGGTGCCTGTGGCGAAGCAGATGCGACGCATGAGATGGGTGTTGGTGCTCGTGTCGGACCCGGCTCGACGCTGTGCTCTGAGCACGGGTTCGGTGGCTTGGTCACGCTGCGCG
>JBCDKH010000262.1 GCA_038746835.1 Planctomycetota bacterium
GATCAAGCTCGGACTCATGCCAGGCAATGGCGGCGTCGCGAGGCTGGTCCGACGTGTTGGCCGGAGTCGTGCGCTGCTACTCACGTCGACCGGACGATCCATCACGCCGAGCGAAGCACACGGCATCGGACTCGTCGACGATCTCTGCGACGCCGCTGCGTTCGACGAGCAGCTGAAGACCTTCGCATCAGGTCCTCGCGAAGCGATCGCCGCCCTCAAGCGGACCGGCGCTTCGGCAGAGTCGCTGTCCCTGTCGCAGGCCCTGGCGTTCGAGGCGGAGCAGGCAGACGCGTTGGCCGCGACGCCCGACGCGGTCGAAGGCGCCGCCGCATTCGCAGAGAAGCGTCCGCCCGTCTTTGCTCGCGACAGACGCGTCGGCTGATGACGGCTCGTGTATCATCTGGGCCAGCTCCCTGAAACTTGACCAAGAAAGCCAAGGCGATGACCACCACCGCTACCGACCTGAAGCACTACCGCGGCTACATCAACGGCCAATGGATCGACGGCGACGGGCACGAACGCCTTGAAGTCGAAAACCCCGCCAACGGCCAGGCCTGGGCGACCGTCACGATCAACACGCCCGAGGAGATCGAGACCGCGCTGGAGACCTCCGCAGTCGCTCAGAAAAAGTGGGCCGCCCTTCCGGCGATCGCCAGAGCAAAGTACCTGCACGACATCGCCAGACGCATCCTCGCAGAGCGCGATCACCTGGCCCGGCTGCTGGTCCAGGAACAGGGCAAAACACTCGCCGAAGCAGGCTTCGAAGTCGACGACACTGCGAACTACATCGTGTATGCCGCTGAGGCTGCGCGGCGGCTGCAGGGTGAGATTCTGCCCGGCGATCAGGCAGGTGTCTCACTGCGCATCCATCGCGTGCCGTTCGGCGTGACGCTGGGCTTGTGCGCGTACAACTATCCGCTCGCGCTCATCGGTCGCAAGATCGGTCCAGCCCTGGTCACGGGCAACACGATGATCATCAAGCCGCACGAGGCCACGCCCGTGACGGCGAGCGAGTTCTGCCGCATCTGCGACGAAGCCGGCCTGCCGCCTGGCGTCATCAACCTCGTCACAGGCGACGCAATGGCCGGGGCGAAGATGGTGTCCGACTTCCGCACGCGACTCGTCACCGTCACCGGAAGCGTCCGGGCCGGTCAGGCCATCATGAAGGGCGCGGCCGACAATCTGACGGCCGTTTCACTCGAGCTTGGTGGGAAAGCACCGTTCATCGTCATGGACGACGCAGACGTCGACAAGGCCGCCCAAGCAGCGGTGACGGCGCGGTTTGCCAACTGCGGCCAGGTCTGCATCTGCAGCGAAGTCGCCATGGTGCACGAGAAGGTGGTCGATCGCTTCACCGACAGAGTCCTCGAGCTGACGAAAAAGATTCGCGTCGGCGACCCGATGGAAGCCGTCGACATGGGGCCGTCCGTCACGGCCGGCGGAGTCGATCGCATGGGCAGTCTGATTCGCCAGACCGTCGACGCGGGTGCCGAGGTCGCGCTCGGTGGTGATCGACCGTCGGGCAACGGGTTTGATCGCGGCAACTGGTTTGCGCCGACCGTGCTTCGCGGCGTGCGTGGCAACCACGCCGTCGTGGAAGAGGAGATCTTCGGCCCGGTGCTTCCGATCATGTCCGTCGGCAGCTTGGACGAAGCCATCGCCGAAACGAACAAGAGCGACGTCGGCCTTTCGGCCTACCTCTGGACCGACGACTACCGCGCTCACGAGGAAGCGATCAACACGCTCGAAGTCGGCACCATCTTCATCAACCAGGGCATCAGCGGCTTCGTTCAGGGCTATCACAACGGCCACA
Organism: Planctomycetota bacterium; assembly: GCA_038746835.1. NCBI lineage: Bacteria > Pseudomonadati > Planctomycetota > Planctomycetota bacterium. The sequence goes on from JBCDKH010000262.1 coordinate 1,814, forward strand.
AGCGCTCCGGCCTCGGCGGCGAAGATGGCGTGCATGGCCTTGAAGGCTACATGCAGAAGCGAACGGTTTACCTCAACTACGCACGCTGATCTGCGGGCTCGCGTAGTTCGTTCTTCAGGCAGACGTCGAGCTCGTAGTCCTCAAAATTGTTCAGCTTGCCGCTTGTCCACAGGATGTGACGAACGCCGTCCTCGCTCGACGGAATCAGTGGCCGCAGATTGTCGAACGTGGAGTCCGCGGTGAGTGCCTGCCACGACCAAGACGCCCCGTCGTCGTCAGTCCGGCCACGCCAAAGCTCCCAGTGCCGCTGTCCGTCGGTCGAGGAGATCAGCGGCTCGCCGCTGACCGGGTGGGCGTTGGTTGAGATAACAACGACGTTGGTGTCGCCGGGATCGATGGCGGCGAGCCCCGTGTAGTCGGTCTCCCGCGGAAAGAGCCGCGTGCCGGCGTGGGCGATCTCGTGGGAATGCCATCGCACGCCGTCGAACCTCGCGTACCAGTAACGCAGGTCGTCGCCCTTCGATGCGGCATCAGGTCGGCCACGTGCGTCGCCGTCGTTGACGCGAACCGAAAAGAGCGTGCGAGGCAACGCGTCGGCGTCGAGGCAGAGGTCGACCGTCCACGCAATTCGCTGGGCCGACCCTACGAACACACGGGTGAAGGACTGCGGCGTGAGAGCACACGTTGACTCACCCTCCGTCACGGTCGACAGCACGGCACCGTCCGAGCTGTGGAGTCGGCCGTCGCGGTAGAACCCGTGGTAGATCGAGTTGTCGTATGCGCGAGGGTGGTCCTCGGTCGTGACGAAGTGGATCGTGTCGTGTCGGTTGCTCGTGTAGCGGACGTACGGCCGAGCGCCGTCGATGCCGGAGTACTTCGGGTCGTCGACAAAGTCGCTGCGTTCCCAGCAAAACAAACGCCACCCGTGACGCCACGTCTCGCCGGCATCGTCGGAAATGGTGCAGTTCGGGTTGCGAGCAATCGTGCGTGAGAAGTTGTACAGGCGGCCGCTTTCGGCGGGCAGTCGGTAGAGGTTCGAGTACGTGTAGCCGGTGCCGACGTCCATGGTGTGCTCGTCCGTCCAATCGTCGAACGCGCCGGGCGACACCGTTCGTCGCCATCTCATCATCTGGTCAGAGGCGTGCTTCCCGTAGACGGCGAGCACGTTGCCATCCGGGCGTTCGTGAAGACCGGCGACGTCGTGGTCGTCACGCTCGAACCGTCCGTGGAGCTTGAAATGCTCGGTCTCGCCCGTCGAAAGCTGGTGGGCCGTCGCCCAAAGATCGCCGGCCTCGCGCCCGTGGCCATCGCTGCCCGAGATGGTCGTGAAGACGATCATGCCGTCGCGCGTCACGATCGCGCGTGGGCCCTGATACCAGCACCAGCCGCCGTTGCGGTGGATGACTTGGACATCGCCCGACGCCTCGGCCGCAACGTTTTCGTTCATGCCGGTTTGACGAAGAGCAGGCGAAGCGGCTCCGACTCGACACGCCAGGCGTGCGGCGTGTCCGGCTCGAACGTCAGCAGATCGCCAGCCGCAACGCGCACGCTGCCGACTTCGTTGCCAGCCGCGTTGCCGTAGGCGAGCGTGCCGCTGCCCGCTAGCACCTGGCCGAACCAACGATCGGGAGACGCGTGCATCGAAAACTCCTCCGCTCCGGCCTCGGCGTCGAGCAGCACGGTCGAGACCCCGGCTGTGTCGAGCGTGCGGATGATCCAGCCGCGCGGGGCGAGCGGTGTGGCGTCTGGAGCGGCATTGGTCTCGACGACGGCCGCGCCGTTGTCGACCTCGATGTGGAAGTGTCGGGCCATGATTCTCCTCGCGAGCGTCGGGCGGCGTTTCCTCGTCTTCCCCCGCGGGACACTTTACA
>JBCDKH010000263.1 GCA_038746835.1 Planctomycetota bacterium
CGAATCGCGTCGTCCACGAAAGTCAGCCGCCCGCGTCAGCGGGCGCTTCGGGGACCCAACACGCCCGCGGACGCGGGCGGCTCACTCTTGAGATTCCGAAGTCCGACTCCCCCTCATATTCGAGCGATGCGATGCACGCCGCCGCCAAGCGACGCGTCGCCCTGTCACCTAGTTGCCCGTGGCGGTCTCGGTGGCTTGCCAGCTTGGGTGCTGAAGCTCTGCAGATAGCTGACCCACATCGTGCTCAGTCCGTGCTCGAACGCACCATTGACAAGCGCGTCGACGTAGTTCTGCGTGGGCGGAATGTGAAATGCCTCCTGCTGCACGCCCTGGTACGTCCAGGCTTTGACGGCCGGGCCTCGTGTCATGGGCCGGACTTCGACTTCGATCCGCTTGTACACGCCGACGTCGTCGCCGCCCTCGACACGACGTCGAACTTTCTGGTCGAGAAGCGCCCAGTCCTTGTCCGACAGTTCAAAGACGGCCCCCGAGACGCTCTTGCCCGGGTCGTAGACGATGTCCGCCGTCCCGCCGCCCCAATACTCGCTGAAGACGGGGAAGGCCAGCCTGTAGTTGTCCAGAATCGCCGGCTTTCCGCCTCGAAGGCTGGGCGTCTTGTGCCCGAAGTGCTTCGCCCAGGCGGCGACGCTCTTCTGATCGAGGTTGGAGCCGTAGGCGAAATAGAGCATGGTTGAAGCTCGGTCGTGGTTGGCGCGACGACCGGTGGTGGCGCGGCATCGTTGAGCGACTGAAGCCCGCGGGAAAGTGCCGGACCAAAAACGTTTCGTGGTTCACCGGTTCAGGGCCACATTCCACCTGAAACGCCAATGCCACGGAATGGCCCGGTCATTGGACCCGTTGCCAGCACGGCTTATCCTGCGGCAACGATGCCCGCGACGCCGGAAAACACCGCAAACAATACCAAGTCTTCCGAAGCGTCCGCGCCCGAAATGCTGGTTCCGCCGGACCGAGTGGCCCACGTGGAGCGCGACGTCGCCCGCTACGCCAGTCACGTTCCGTCGTCGGTCCGGCACATCGACTGGGGCGAGATCTTCCCGGCCACCAAGCTGTTTCGCGGGTTTCGCGTCGCGGTCCACCCGAGCAAGCTGCTCCTGTCGCTTGTCGCGGCCTTGCTCATCTACGGCGGCACGCGTGGGCTCGACGGGCTGTTCGGCCTGCTGCCTCAGGCATGGCGGGCGGTGCCGGGAGAGCCCGCATTGTTCGAATCCGTCCGTTCGGGTGGCGGCGACTTCGACGAAGAGGTCGAGTCGGCACGACGGGCGCTCGAACGCCGACGCAACAACCTGCGCGAGTCGGCTGCGCTCGTCGTGGAGCGGCCAGTCGACGAGATCGGGCGCGGTGACCTCGTCGAGGCGGCTGAGAAGCGTCGCGACGAACGGCTTTCCAACCTCGCATCTGCACGCGATCGAGTGCTCGAGTCGGCCGACGTAGACGAGGCATCCATCGCCTCTGCGGAGCGGGCCTACGGGATCGGCGTTGCCGACACCTACGCGCTCGCTGCACGAGAGGTCGAGCGTGTCGAAGACCTCTACCCGCGCGGCGTCGGCATCACCCTGTACGACTACGAGACGCAGCAGCTCGATCGCCTCGTCGCAGCCGTGCTCGATGTCAACTTCATGGGCGAGGGCGGCGTCTTTGCCAGCCTGTATCGCGGCCTGTGGATCGGGCCGATGTGGGCCTTCTCACAGCACCCGCTCTACGCGGCGCTGCTGGGCATCTGGACGCTCGCCGTCCTCGCGGTCTTCGGCGGAGCGGTCGCCCGCTCGGCGGCGGTGCAGGTCGCCAGGGACGAGAAGATCAGCCTCCGGTCTGCCCTGCGGTTCAGCAGCGGCAAGTTCGTCAGCTTCCTGAGCGCTCCGCTCATCCCGGTGCTGGTCATTGTCGTGCTCGGACTGACGGCATCGCTCGCGGCGCTGCTGATGTCGCTCATCGGCCTCGTGCCTGGGCTCGGCTGGCTGGCAGACATCGGCATCGGACTGCTCGTGCCCATCGGGCTCATCGTCGGCCTGCTCATCACGCTTACCTTCATCGGCCTGGTCGGCGGCATCAGCCTGATGTACCCGACGATCGCGGTCGAGGGCACCGACTCCTTCGACGCGATCAGCCGAAGCTTCAGCTATCTCTTCGCTAAGCCGTGGCGCGTGGCTTGGTACGGACTCGTTGCCCTCGTCTACGGCGTGCTGACGTTCTTGGTGGTCCGACTGTTCCTGTGGATGGTTCTGATCGCAACGCGGGCGGCGCTGGGCGTCTTCGTCTTTCGCGAGGCCGCCGGGACGAACGTGCTCGACGCGCTCTGGCCGAAGCCCTCGCCGAATCAGTTCAGCTACGACATTCCGTTCAGCAACCTCACTTGGGGGCAAGACATCGCGGCCGTGCTCATCGCGATCACGGTGTTCGGCCTGCTATCGCTGCTGTGCGCATACGCCCTGTCGCTCTACGTTTCGATGGGAACGATCATCTACTACCTCCTGCGTCGCGAGGTCGATGCGACCGAGCCGGACGAGGTGTACCTCGACCCGGCCGACGAAGAGTTCGCCGGGCTTGCCGACGTCGCCGACGATCCGCTGGCGGAGCCCGAGCCTGCCGAGGTGGCCTCGAAGGAATCGGACGAGTAGCGGGAATAATCTCACCGCTCATGCCGACGTACGACTACCGCTGCGATGCCTGTGGCTTCGCGTTTGAGAAGTTTCAGAGCATCACGGCCGATCCGATCAGGAAGTGCCCGTCGTGCGGCAAGCTAAAGGTCCGCCGGCTCATCGGCACCGGGGCCGGCATCATCTTCAAGGGCGGCGGCTTCTACGAGACCGACTACCGCTCCGACAGCTACGCCAAAGACGCCAAGAACGACGCCGGCGATTCGAGCGAGAAGTCCTCGGACGGCAAGTCCGACAAGAGTGATGCCGGCAAGGCCGCCGCTGCGGACAAGCCCGCCGCCAAATCCGAGCCGGCCAAAGCTGAGCCAGCGAAAAAGCCAGCCGCCGAGACAGGGGCGAAGAAGTGACACGCTTGTCTGACGAACGTGACCGGCCGCGCTGCCCGATCTGCCGGCAACCCGCCGCCGCACCGCCGGTCGATGGCGGGCGTTCGCCCTACCCGTTCTGCTCGGACCGCTGCCGCCTTGCCGACCTGAATCGCTGGCTCGAAGGCGAGTACCAGATCCCGACCGACGACGATGATCTGGACGAAGCGACGCCGGACTTTGACGTTCCGTCACGCTGACCAGAGTCCCTTCTTCAGAGTGATCCAGAGGAAAGATCGTCTCGGGATCAAGAGTCTGTGATGGAGGGGCTTCGGCACGACGGTTCGTGTTCGACGGCGAGCCCCGAGCGTGAGCGAGTGGGTTCTGGACGTCCGCGGAAACCCACTCGCTGACGCGCGAAGCTCGCAGGAGGCGTGTGCCTCCGAGATCGACAAAGCGCTGACCTACTCGTCCTTCGCTGCCTTCTTGGTTGTCTTCTTCGCCGCCCTCTTGCGGGTCCGCTTGGCGGCCTTCTTCTTGGGTGCTTCGGCGTCGTCGTCTTTGGCCGTTGCCTTCTTGGTGGCTTTCTTGCGAGTCGCCTTTTTCGCAGCCTTCTTCGGAGCCTTCGCCTTGGCTTTGGGCTTCTCTTCCTCGGCTGGCGTCTCGCTCGGAACGGCGGATTCGACCACGATCGGTCGCGAC
>JBCDKH010000264.1 GCA_038746835.1 Planctomycetota bacterium
CGCGCCGCCTGCGTCGGGGTGTGGGCGTGCACGTCGGCCACGCCGTCGCTGAGGCTGACGTCGGTGTCGTGGCCGATGCCGGTGACGACCGGAATCCGACACGCCGCGATCGCCCGGACGACGGCCTCGTCATCGAAGGCCCGCAGGTCCTCGCGTGACCCGCCGCCGCGAATGAGCAGGATGGCGTCGATGCGGCCGGTGCCGCCGCGGGTGGCGTCGAGGTGTGCGATCGCATCAGCCACCGATGAGGCTGCGGCGTCGCCCTGAACGGTGACCGGGTAGAGCGCAAGGCGAACCGACGGGAACGGCCGAAGCACCTTGAGCGCGTCCTGCAGCGCGTCGGCCTGCGGGCTCGTCACGAGGACGACGCGCGACGGAAACCTCGGCACGGCCAGCTTGCGCGAGGCGTCGAAGAGCCCTTCGTTTGCGAGCTTCTCGCGAAGCCGACGGATCGCCGCCTCGATCGCACCCTCGCCAGCCGGATCGATGCGGTCGCAGATGATCGAGAGCTGCCCGCCTCGCCCGTAGAAGTTGACCCGGCCGCGGACGATCACCTCGTCGCCGACTTCGGGTCGGAATCGGTTGCGTGACAGCTTGCTCTGGTAGATGACGGTCTGGACGCGGGCCTTGGCGTCTTTGAGCGTCATGTAGCCGTGACCGGCGGTCGAGACGGTCCATTCGCCCACCTCGCCGCGAAGGCGGAGATCGTCCGCGAAGCCCGCCTTGAGTACGCGGTCGGCCTCGTCCGCGAACTGGGACACGCTCCAAGGCTCGTCGTCGCTGCCTGCAGGCTTGGCTTTCGGCGCGGACGGGCGACGCGGTGCCGTCAAGTTGGCTCGGACATCCCAAACGGTGGGTGCGTCGTCGGACACGGGAGAGGTTAGAGCGGACCCCAGTGAGCAAGCCGCACTCTGATCCGATTGAGCCGCCCGCGGCAGCGGGCGCGTCGGTTAGCGGCCCGCTCGCGCCCGCTCACGCGGGCGGCTCACTGACCTTCGTGTCGGGAGTGTTCCGTCGCGCAGTGAGTGCGCCAACCAAGCAAAACGACGCTCCGTTGCAGAAGCGTCGTTGTCGAGCCGCAGTCTGAAGTGCTCCGTTGTTACCGGAGGGCGGTCTCGTAGTAGCCGATCAGCGCCAGGAGCTGGTTCTGGTTGAGGATCGTCTTGTTGAGCTGCTGGGCCTCGCGGGCAACGCGGTTGTACTCGCGGAGGTCGCGTTGGGCTTCGAGGACAATGTTGACGTTCACCGGGTTCTGCAGCTCTTCGTCGGTGAAGTCCGGCACAACCGGCTCTCGGCCGAGGACGACGATGTCGGTGTCGACGGTCACCGCGCTGACGATCTGGCCGCCGAACTCGGAGACGAGGCTGGCGATCTGCTCGCCCTCACGTTCGGTGAAGATGCCGTCGCCGTTGAAGTCGTACTCGCCGTAGATGTAGAAGCGACGCGGGCTGTCGCGATCGAACGCGAGGTTGGCGATGAGGTCCTGCTCTTGGATCGTCGTGCCGGGCTGCTGCGCGACGATTCGGGCTTCGCTGGAGTTGGCACCGACGTTGACCAGCACGATGCTCGCCTTGCCCAGCGGCAGCGAGACGTTGGCCGGATCGTCGATGTTGCCCGAAAGCTGCGGGATGCCGGTCTCCTCGCCGTAGACGCTGAAGGTCATGCCCTTGGTCACGCCGTCACGTCGACCCAGGTCGATGATGAGGCGGTTCTCGCTGGGGCTGCGGATGACGCGGCCGTCGGCCTTGGTGATCATCGCGTCCCCGCCGATGCGGTTGAGCAGCGCCCGCGTGGTCTGCTGCAGGTCACGGTTGAGCTGGTCCGCACGCGACGTGACGTCGTCGACGAGCGTGGTCAGCGTGATGTTCTCCTCGCCGAGCTCCTGAGCCAGACGTTCGGTCGCCGCGGTGATGTCGGCAGTCATCTCTTCGAAGCCCTGCTGAGCGGCCTCAGTCGCGGCGATGGCTTCGTTACGCTGCTCCTGCGTCTCACGCACTTCCTGGCGAAGCTGGGCGATCTGCTGCTCGAAGGTCGACGCCGCCTGTTCGGCAGCGCTCTGCTGCTGGGCCAGACGCGACTCGGACGCTTCCAGCTGCGAATTGAGCCGGCGAATCTCCGCGATGGCCTCCTGCGTGGCGTCGCTCAGCGTTGCCAGCTGGACGGCACCGTCCTCGTCACGGACGGCCTGGAGGACCGAAGCCGTCTGGTCGATGATCGACGTCGCAGCGTCCTTGGCCGCGGGAACGGCGTCGTTGCCGGTCGCGAGCTGGGCCAGTTCCTGACCCTGCGTGATCGCAAACCGCAGGTAGACCTGATTCGAATTGGCGGCCGTGCGCTCTGCCCGGAGCTGCGTCACAGCCTCGGAGTTGATGTCGCTCTCGGTCGCCACCTCGTTGAGGCGATCCTGGAGCGTTTCGACGCGCTGCTCGGCGTCGGTCTTGGCGGCGAACGCGATGCCCGCCAGCACGATGAACGTGATGCCGAAGACGGTGGAAACGACAGTCCAGGTGATCAGAGCACCCTTCGAGCCTTGATTGACAGCCATAGCGGACCTCCAGAAGGCGGCGGTGAAGCAACGCGGAAGCGACGTCGCAAGCCGGACGGCCGCGACAGGCGGGAACCGCCGAGACAGACGCCCAGCGGCCATCAGGAGCTTAACGAGCCGGTGCGTCCAGGTAAACCCGGCCCGGCCTCCGCAGTGCCGCCGACACTCTTACCGGACGATCTAACGTGGCCCCATGGCCGGCAAACGCAAGAGCTTCTACCTGATCGACGGCCACGCCCACATCTACCGCGCCTACTTCGCCCCCTTCCGCGATCTCACCAGCCCCACCGGCGAGCCGACCAAGGCCACCTACGTCTTCACCCAGATGCTCCTCCAGCTCGCGGAGCAACGGCGGCCGGATTACTTGCTGATGGTCACCGACTCGGGCGACGAGACCGTTTTCCGCAAGGAGATCGACCCCAACTACAAGGCGAACCGCGAGTCGCCGCCGGACGACTTCAAGCCGCAGGAAGAGCGCATCCTGCAGCTCGTCAAGGACGCGGGTATCCCGATGATCACCAAGCCCGGCTTCGAGGCGGACGATCTGATCGCCACCATCGTTCGGCGCTACGCGGGCCTCTACGACTTCTACCTCGTCTCCAAGGACAAAGACCTTCGCCAGCTTCTGGGCGACGGCGTGGTCATGCACGACCCGCAGAAGAACGAGGACTTCGACGCCGACGCGCTGGTCGCCAAGGTCGGCTACAAGCCCGAGCAGGCCGTCGACGTGCAGGCGCTGATGGGCGACAACGTCGACAACGTGCCGGGCGTCCCCGGCATCGGCGAAAAGACCGCGGCGAAGCTCATCAACAAATACGGCTCCGCTGAGGCCGTCGTCGAGAACGCCGACAAGCTCACGCCGAAGCAGAGCGAGAACGTCCGAAATCATGGGCTGGAGAAGCTCGCTGTCAGCAAGCAGCTGGTCACGCTGAAGGACGACGTCGATTTGGGCGACTTCGACCCGGCCGCGTGCGACTTCACGGGTCTTGACACGCCCGCCCTTCGCGACCATCTCGACGAGCTCGGCTTCCGCAGCCTGCTCGGTCGGCTTGGTGGGAACGGCTCGCTCAAAGCTGATGCCGACGTGCCCGACAAGCCGTCGGCGAAGTACGCCCC
>JBCDKH010000265.1 GCA_038746835.1 Planctomycetota bacterium
CGCAGCGTCCGCATGACTCACGACGGCAGCGACGCCACTTCAGATGCTGCGGCGGCACAGGCCAGGACCATCAGCGGTCGGCCGCGCCGCCGGACGACGCGCACAAGCGTCAAAGTCGCCGACGCCGTCGCGAAGTACACCATCACGGCAGGCGGGCTTGGCGTCATCGCGGCGTTGGCGTTGATCATGGTCTTCCTGATCAACGTCGTCCTGCCGCTCTTCAGCGACGCCGACAGCGAACGCGCCGCCGCCATCCAGCTGCCGACCGGCTCGGCGGAGGGTGCGGACCGTCGTGTCGCGATGGGCCTGGACGACAATCTCAACGCACTCTGGACGCTCGACGCGGGCGGCGGCTTGAACCTGTATCGCCTCGTCCTTGCCAGCGAAGACGGGGCAGAGTCCGCCGTCGAGCTTCTCGACAGTCGTGACTTTAGCGACGCGACGGTCACGGCCGTCAGTGTCGACGACGGGGCGATCGCACTCGGCAGAAGCGACGGGGCCGTGACGCTCGGCACGCTCGACTTCGACGCGGAGTTGATGCGCGACGCTCCGCCGGAGCTGGCCGACCTGGAGCCAGGCCAGAACCGCATCTTCGAGGGCGGCGTGGCGGACATCCCGCCGATCGGCGGCATTCGCGTCACCAAAGTCGAGCCCGACTTCGCCGACCCACTCGTCCTGGCCGAAGACGGCGACCCGTCGGGCGTGTCGCACGTCGACTACCTCTCGACCGGACGGACCGCCGTCCTCGCAGCTCGTCGCGACGACGGCCGGCTCTTCTGGGCGTCGACCACCACGCGAACCGACCTCCGCACCGGCAAGAAGACCACGCGCGCCCGGCAGTTCGAGCTGCCCCAACCGACCTACCGCGACGGCAACGCCGACGTGAAAGGCATCCACCTCAGCCGCGGCGGCACGGGGCTCTACGTCGTCTACCGCGATGGGCACGTCGTCTGGTACGACACCAGCGCGCTCAGCGGCAGCGGTCGCGACGGTCCGCCCGAGGCGCGCATCGTCCAGGAGTTCGACGCACTCCAGGACGGCGTCGAGGTCACTGCCGCCGAGATGCTCATCGGCGACTACACGCTCATCATCGCCGACAGCGAGGGCGGACTCGCCGGCTACTTCCCCGTCGCCCCGCAGTCGGACGACGATGACTGGCAGGTCGAACGCATCCGTGAGCTCGCCCAGCAGACCGCCCCCGTCACGAGCATCAGCCTCAGCCGACGCGACCGACAATTCGTCACCGGCGACGCCGACGGGCAGGTCTGGCTTCGGCACATGACCAGCGGCACGACGCAGGCCAAACTCACGCCCGCCGAAAGTGCCGGCGAATCACCTGTTGCTGTCTCCGCGACAAGCCCCTCGATGGGCGCAGCCGCCGGCATTGCTCAGGATGGGTCGCTGACGATCTGGAAGCTCGACAACCCGCACCCCGACGGCAAGCTGCCGCAGCTCTTCGCGCCCGTGCACTACGAGGGTCGGCCGCTGGAGACGTTCGTCTGGCAGAGCAGCGGTGCGGGCGACGACTCGGAGCCGAAGCTGAGCCTCGTCCCGCTGATCTGGGGCACGCTCAAGGCGACGTTCTACGCGATGCTCTTTGCGACGCCGATCGCGATTCTGGCGGCGATCTACTCCAGCGAGTTCATGCAGCCCAGCGTGCGGAGCGTTGTGAAGCCTGGCATCGAGATGATGGCCGGCCTGCCGAGCGTGGTGCTCGGCTACATCGCGGCCCAGGTGCTCGCGCCGTTCGCCGAGGACGTGCTGACGGGCCTGCTCATCACGTTCGCGGCGGTGCCGATCGGCGTGATGATCTTCGGCTTCCTCTGGCAGCTCGTCCCGCCCAGCGAGGTCAACCGGCAGGGCGGCTTCTGGGCGATGGGTGCCCTTGGCGTCGTCGGTGTCGCGGGACTGCTCTACTTCGGCGGACTGCCACCGACGGCGGTGCTGGTCGTCTGGCTGGTCGCGGCGGCGATTCTCGTCGGTGCCGTCTACCTCGGGGGGGAGTCGGCGGGCGTGTACATGCCCTTCGTCGTGATGGCCGAGCTGGTGCTGGCGGCGATCCTCATCGGGCTCGCGGGCGAGAACGTCTTCGAGACCGTCCTCTTCGGCGGCGACCTTCGCGGCTGGCTCGACGGCCGACACTCGGGCTGGGTCGCGTCGATGCCCGACAACCTCACCGCGCTGCCGGGCTGGGTGCTCCTGCTCACCCCGATCGTCACGATCGCGATGGTGCTGGCGTTCAACCTGTATGTCCGCCCGCGGATGGCGATCTTCGACGGCCGTGACAAGACGCGCGGCCAGCTCGCCGTCGTCGACCTCATCCGCTTCGCCGTCGTCGGTGCCCTCGGCCTGGCCGGCGCGATCGTCATCGGCCTCGTCTTCAGTGCCGTCGGCTTCGACCTGCGGACCGACCCGCTGACCTGGCTGACGGGTGGCGTGGTCGACTCCAGCGGCGTGATGGACCGCTTCATCCAACGCAATGCTCTGAACGTCGGCATGATCATGGGCTTTGCCGTCATTCCGATCATCTACACCGTCAGCGAAGACGCCCTGGCCGCGGTGCCGAACACGCTGCGTTCGGCGAGCCTCGGTGCTGGCGCGACGCCGTGGCAGACGGCGATTCGCGTGGTGTTGCCAGTGGCAGTTAGCGGCATCTTTTCGGCCTGCATGATCGGGCTCGGCCGTGCGGTGGGCGAGACGATGATCGTCCTCATGGCCGCCGGCAACACGCCGACGATGAATCTGAACATCTTCGACGGCATGCGGACGCTCTCGGCCAACATCGCCGTCGAGATGCCCGAAGCACCGCAGAACGGCACGCTCTACCGCGTGCTCTTCTTCAGCGGACTGGTGCTGTTCGCGATGACGTTCCTGGTCAACACCGCGGCCGAGATCGTCCGCATCCGCTTCCGCCGGAGGGCGTTCCAGCTGTAACCCATGGCAGACGCGAGCGGACCATCTTCGGCAAGCAGCGGGCGTCGCAAACGCCGCACGTCGCTCGCGGCGCGGGGCGAGCCGATGGTCTGGCTCACCGGCGGATCGGCGGCGCTGGCGGTGCTCATGATCGTCGGGCTCTTCGTGCTGATCGGCGTCTACGGCTTCAGCACGTTCTGGCCGCAGTCGCTCGTGCGGGTCACGTTCGTCGCGGGCACCGGTGACGACGCCGAGACGATAAGCATCGTCGGCGAGTCATTTCGCGACGGCTACACGAGCCTCGCCGAGGACACCAACGCCGACGGCCAACTCGATGACGGCGAAGACCTCAACGACAACGGCCTGCTCGACGACGAAGTCCGCATCGACCAGACCCTCTGGCGCACCGGCAACCGCGACCTCACCGGCGGGCAGTTCACCTGGGTCCGCAGCGACCGCGTCATCGAGACCAGCCTGCCCGACGACTTCCTCTACATCGAGCGACAGGAAGACGGCCGAGCCATCGGACGACTCGAAGCCGTCGCCGTCGAAGGCCGGCTGTACGAGGGTTTCGACAACGCCTACGCCGCACTGACCGACGTGCTGCCAAAGGTGCAAGGCATCGGCGAGCGCATCTTCGAGATCAAAAACGACCTCGGCGGCATTGCCG
>JBCDKH010000266.1 GCA_038746835.1 Planctomycetota bacterium
GTGAGCGGAGCGATCCCCCGGATCCCTCGAAGTTTGATCTCCGTCCTGTTCCGGGGGATCGCTCCGCTCACCCCTCGGCGTCGGTCTCTGCAGAAGCGGTCCGTCGTGCTAGAGCATGACCTACAACAGTCGTCTTGAGCGAACGACGACCGAGTCTTCGAGAGTTGCTGCGACCCGGCATCCGGGGTGTCCGGGCGAACTGGCGGCCGTTTGTGTTGTTGCAGTTGGTCGCGTTTGCGGTGGTGGTGAGTTACTACCAGGTCGATTTCGTTCGTGAAGCGCTAAGTCACCTGGAGCAGCTCAAGGAGCGGCACGGCTATCTCTTTGCGGGTGCTGCTTCGGCAATCGCCGGGGCGCTCCTGCCGGAAGCGGCCAAGCTGGTGATTCAGCCGGGGTTTCGATTGCGGGATCGCGGCGAGGAAGTGCTCTTCCTGCTGGTGCTCTTCTTCTTCAACGGCATGCTTGTCGACGGGTTCTATCGCCTCGTCGGGCACCTCTTCGGTTCAGGCATTGATGTGCCGACCGTGCTGGGCAAGACGCTGGTCGACATGCTGGGTTTCACGCCGTTCGTGGCGTTGCCGATCGTGATGTTCGCATTTGCGATTCGCCGGCACGGCTACCGGCCGATGGATGGCGTGCGCGAGGTGGCAAGGACCGGGCCGGTCGCGTGGTATTTGAAACGCGTCGTGCCGATCCTGCTCCCGAACTGGGCGTTCTGGGTGCCGATGGTGCTGCTGATCTACTCGATGCCGTCCGGCTTGCAGATCGTGATGTTCGCCGGGGCGTTGTCGGCGTGGTCGCTGGTGATGGTCTTCATCGGCAACGACGAAGCGACCAGGGAGGCCGAGCAACTCACGCTGCCTGTGTCGACGACGAGCGTCGACGCATCACCTGGCGACGCGTCCGCTCCTGCAGCCAGCCGCTGAGGCGGACGTGCTTGTGCCGGGCGTGACGCAGGTGCTCCAGGTAGTCCTTGAGCGGGCCGGTCTTGAACGAGGCGAGGAAGTCGGGCGTGGCCGACGGATTGAACCGGCGGATCGCTTCGATGGTGCGGCGTCGGTCGTCGAGGACCGCCTCGCGTAGTCGCCGGCCGACGTCGGAGGTGTCGCTGGCACTCGGCCCGCTCGACGCGGGGTCGGAGGGGCGGGTCGCGTCGTTGGTGCGCTGCGCGTTCCTGAAGAGGTTCATCGACCGATAGCATCGACGCGTGAGCGACTCCGACTCCAGTGCGACCACCGATGCCACGCCGACCAATGCTGGCGGCGGGTCGCTGGCGAACCTGCGTCGCATGAGTTCGACAGCCGGCGTGTCGTCGGGCGCGTACCGGCCGGTCAATCCGCTGGCGGCCGTGGCGGGTGTGTTGGCGTTGCTGGCGCTGGGTACGTTCGTCCACGCCGGCTTCCTCGCGGCGGCGGCGGTCGGCATTGCGAGTTCGGCCGCGGCGCTGTGGCAGGTGCGGCGGTCGTCGGGAACGCAGGCCGGCGGATTGATCGCGTCGGTGGCGTTCGTCCTGTGCCTCGGCCTTGTGGCGTGGTCGATCTACGGCTACGCGACACGCAGCCAAACGGAAGCGAGCGAGTCCAAGGAAGTCCGCGCGGCGTGCGATGCCTTCGGCCAGCTCTTGGCCAGCGGCGACTACGACGCGGCCTACGCGATGACGCACCCGGCCTTCCAGGAAGACGTGCCGGCCAGTCGGTTCCGGTTCATCGTCGGCTCGTACCCGCAGGCTCAGAATCGTGACGGCACGTTCGTGTACGGCGCCTATCTCGGTGCCTCGGCCGGCGAGCGGATTCGCCTGTCGGTCGGCCCGGGCAATCGGCCGGAGGCGTCGCTGGAGCTGTCGTCGACGTTTGAGAATGCCGAGCCGTTGCGTCAGCCGGTTGTGATGCGTGAGACGGACGACGGCTGGAAGTTTCGGAGCTTCGAGCTCTGGTTCCCGTAGGCGTTGCGATCCGATGAGATTATCGGGCGGCGTGCGTTGGCTTTAAGGCGTGCGTGCGTCGGGCCGATACGCGTGAGGACTGCCCGGCCACGAGGGCCGCAGTGTTTCACGCCACGCTCGTCATCGAAGGATCGTCATGAAGGTTCACCCGCTCATCGCCGGCACTGCCACCGCTGCTGCTGCCGTCCTGGCCGCCAGCTCGCTCACCGGCTGCGTGTCGGGCAACCCGTTCGAGTCTGCCCGGCCCGACGTCGCGCCGATCGCCCAGACGCCCGACACCACCCCGGACTACGACACGACACCCGGCACGCGCTTCGGCAACACGCCGGCCGCGTCGTTCACCGAGGTGCCGACCGTCTCCGGCGATGCCGACATCGGCTTCGTGTCGACCGACGCCCGCGAGCCCAACGCCTTCGGCGAGTTTGAGGGTGAGGGCGAACGCCCGTACAAGCCCGTCGCCGGTCGCGCTGGCTACCAACAGCACACCTACGTCGACGAGGGCTTCGACACCGACGTCGCGGTCAGCCCTGACGGCGAAGCAATCGCCTTCGCCTCGACACGCCACAGCCAGCGGAGCGACATCTACCTCCAGTCCACCAGCGGCCTGGCCGTCACGAAGCTGACGACCGATCCGGCCGATGACGCGTTCCCGTCGTTCAGCCCGCAGGGCGATCGCATCGCCTTCTGCAGCAATCGCGCCGGCAACTGGGACGTGTACGTCATGGACCGCGACGGCCGCAACGTCACGGCAATCACGCAGGGCACGGGTCACGACCTGCACCCGAGCTTTTCGCCCGACGGGCGCAAGCTTGTCTTCTGCCGCATCGGTAGCCGCAGCGACCAGTGGGAGCTGTGGACGGCGGACATCGCCACGGGCGAGAAGACCATGATCGGCTTCGGCCTGTTCCCGGATTGGTCGCCGCGGATGGACAAGGACGTCATCGCCTTCCAGCGTGCCCGTCAGCGTGGCGGCCGGTGGTTCAGCCTCTGGACGCTCGAGCTTGACAACGGCGAGCCGACGAACGTGACGGAAGTCGCGATGAGCACGAACGCCGCCCTCGTCGCCCCGGCCTGGTCGCCGGACGGCATGAAGATCGCCTTCGCCACGGTCGTCGAGCCAGGTGCCGGCATGCCCGACACGGACAGCGCCGTCGGCCGACAGGACATCTGGACCATCGATGCCGATGGCACGAATCGTCACCGCATCACTGACGGCAAGGGCACGTATGCCACGCCTTCCTGGGCCGAGAACGGCCGTGTGTTCTTCGTGAGCGATCGCGGCGGGACCGAGTGCGTCTGGAGTGCCCGGGCCGACGCGACGAACCTGAGCCGCATGGCCACGCGTCCCCCGACGCCTGCCCAGCCCAAGGCCAGCACGACGCCGCCTTTCGCCAACACGGGCAACAGCACGATCGACTGAGATTGAAGTCGAGACTCGCCGTCGTCCGATAAGTAATTTGGACGAGCCGCCCGCACGGATGGGGGCGGACGCGCGTATCCGCCAGCGACAGGACGTCGACGATGCGGCAATGGAAGTTGGTGCTCTCGCTACTCGCCGCCGGTCTCATGACCGGCGGTTGTCAGCAGAATCGGTACGGCATCGAGCGTTCGATCGCTCTGCCAC
>JBCDKH010000267.1 GCA_038746835.1 Planctomycetota bacterium
CGCCGACGGCTGGGCGCCGCCGCGCCTGCCCCTCCGCCCCGCTCTGACGACCGATGCCGAGGAGGTCGCGCAACCGCCCCTCTTGACCTGCCAATCGATCATGTGATTGAACCCGGACTGCCCGTCGTCTGAGCACAAGCGGCAAGCCCAGCAACCACACCAGCGGCCACGAGGCGTAGGTGAGTGCGAGCATTGGCTTCGATCTACTGGTCTGATTCCCGGTCACGAGCGGCGCCTGGTAAGCGAGCGAGCGCGCAAACGGCATGGTCTGCGGTTCGGTCATCCACTCGTTCGGAACCCCCTCAGCGACCGGCCCGTTTTGCCGAACGACGATCGCCAGACTTCGCTTGCGAACCAGCGCTGGCGGAAGGGCTCGGAGGTGCCAGTGCAGAATCACCCGGATGGCTTCCGCCGGCGGTGGTTGAACCACTGCTCCTGCGGCATTCACGGGAATGGACTCGATCGACGCGGGTCTTGTCGCCGGACGACCGGCGACAGCTGCGGCCATCTGCTCGATGCTCTCAAGCGAGGGGCGACCGACACCGCTGTCTTCAGAGTTGCGCGTGCGGAGCGTCCAGCGGTCTCCGGGAACGTCCCAGGTCAGTCGGGCTGAACGATCTGCTGAGGTCGCCTCGACGACATGCTCCAACTCCTCACGTGGCGTGAAGAGGCCGAACATCCGACCGGCGCTCCGGTCGACGTGCCGCTCGACGACTTTCAATACGACGGGATTGCCGTAAGGAACCTCATTCGAGCGAACGCGTGTCGTCGGCAAGAACTCGGTGAATGCAGTGACGAGAATCGGCGTTGCCACCACTGCGATGCCGAGCGTCCAGACGACCGCGCGCAGCACCGGCGGGGCGTTTTGCCAGCGGCGGAACTTCGACGTCGTCAGGCCGACTTCGTTCAGGTTCGCAGCGCACTCCGGGCAGGTCTCGCCCGGAAGGCCGAAGACGCTGTAGCCGCATCGGCCGCACGCCAGATCCTCCTCGTTCGCCTCAGCCTCGACGGGCGACAGCCGACGCCTGCGATTGCCGTACCAGGCGAGCACGACCAGCAACACGCCCGTCGCCACGAACGCGGACCAGAACCAGACGGGTGATTCCACCGGGCTGTTGTACCACGACCGCTACAGTCGCCGTCCCTCATGGATGACGCCCTTGTTGCAAACGACGCGATTCAGCTGAGCATCGTCGTGCCGGCGCTCAACGAAGTCGACAACGTCGGGCCGCTCGTCGACGAGGTCGAGGCAGCCATGAACGGTCGAATCGAGCGATTCGAGCTGATCGTCGTCGACGACGGCAGCGACGACGGAACCGACGCGAAGCTAACCGAACTCGCAGGCGATCGGCCGTGGCTCCGCGTCTTGCGACGCGAACAACGCCAGGGCCAGAGCAGTGCCATGGCCGCGGGCATCTTTGCGGCGCGTGGCGAGGCGGTGGCTTTTCTCGACGCCGACCTGCAGAACGACCCGGCCGAGCTGCCGGACATGTTCGATCGCCTCCATCGCGAGAACGTCGATCTCGTCCAGGGCGATCGCTCGCGAAACCGGCGCGACAGCTTCATGAAGCGACGCGCCAGCGTTGTCGGGCGAACGTTCCGACGCGTGTTCCTCGGCGACACAGTCCGCGACACCGGCTGCAGTGCTCGCGTCCTGCGAGCCAGCTACGCGAAGCGGTTGCCGTTGGAGTTCAAGGGCATGCACCGCTTTATCCCGGCGTTCTCGTCGATGTTGGGAGCGAACGTCGTCGAGCACGAGGTCGTCCACCGCTCGCGAGCGGCGGGCGTGACGAAGTACGGCGTTGGCGTTTTCAGCCGAGGCGCGGCAGGATTCATGGATCTGCTGGCAGTGCGATGGATGGGCAAGCGACTTCGGCCGACCGAGACGCGGGAACTGACTGCCTCGAATTGAAGCTCGCGGGCGTGTCACTACGTTGGGGCCGATGCCCGACCGCCCGAACATTCTGTTCGTCCTCTCCGACGACCACGCAGCCCACGCGATTTCCGCCTACAACGCGGCCGGTTTCGGGCCGAAGCTGCTCGACACGCCGAACCTCGATCGCCTGGCGGACGTGGGTGTGCGAGCGGACAATTGCTTTTGTACGAATGCAATCTGCACGCCGAGCCGCGGCAGCATTCTGACCGGTCAGCACACGCACGTTTGCGGCGTTCGCACGCTCCACGACTCGCTCGACAACACGCGCGACTGCCAGATCCAAAAGCTCCTCAAAACGGCGGGCTACCGGACGAGCATCTTCGGCAAATGGCACCTCGGCCACGGCCCGGAAAGCGATCCCAAAGGGTTCGACGACTGGGCCGTGCTACCAGGGCAAGGGCTCTACCACGATCCGACGTTCTACGTCGGCGACGCGGACGGCCGAAAGGGGGAGCTTCACACGGATGGGTACTGCACCGACCTGACCACGGACATGGGCCTGAGCTGGCTCAAGCGGCATCACGCCGACTACCCGGACCAGCCGTTCTTCTGCTGCGTCCACCAGAAAGCCCCGCATCGCCCGTGGCAGCCCGGCCCGGAAGAGGCGGACCTGCTCGAAGGCGTCGAATTGCCCGAACCGTCGACGCTCTGGGATGATTACGCGGGTAGGCCTGCGGCGGCTGCGGCGCGGATGCGTGTCGACCAGGACCTGCTCCCCAAAGACGTCAAAGCGCATCCGCCAGCGGGACTGTCAACAAAGGAGCGAAAGCTCTGGTACTACGACCGCTACCTCAAGGACTATCTCCGCTGCTGTGCCGGCGTGGACAAGAGCGTCGGCCAACTCACCAGCTACCTCGAGTCGATCGGCCAGCTCGACAACACGATCGTCGTCTACACCAGCGACCAGGGCTTCTTCCTCGGCGATCACGGGTGGTACGACAAGCGGTTCATCTACGAGCACGCGCTCCGCATGCCGCTGCTCATGCGGGGCCCCGGCATCAAGAAGCAGGGCGTTTTGTCGATGGTCACCAACGTCGACTTCGCACCGACGCTCCTCGACCTGTGCGGCCTCGAAGCACATCCGGACATGCAGGGCAGCAGTTTCGCGTCGATCCTCAAGGGCGACGATGAGCCGGCCGACTGGCAGGACGCGGTTTACTACCGCTATTGGATGGACAGCGATCACACGCACCACACCACCGCCCACTACGGCCTGCGGACCAAAACGCACAAGCTGTGCTACTTCTACGCCGACCCACTCGACGCATCGGGCAGCGGCCACGTCAACACGGGCGTCGAGCCGTATTGGGAGCTCTTCGACCTGACGGCCGATCCGGACGAGATGAGCAACATCTACGGACAACCGGGAACGGACGAGCTGACGAAGCGGCTTAAGACACGTCTGCGTCAGCTCCAGGACCAATTCGCGGACGAGCCGGTCGACGAGGTGGCTTGAGCAGCTTGATCGCGTTTTCGAGGATTGATATCAATCCTGACTCGAGTGGTGCGTCTGGTAGCGAGCCCCGAGCGTGAGCGAGCGGGTCTGTAAGCGTCCAGACCCGC
>JBCDKH010000268.1 GCA_038746835.1 Planctomycetota bacterium
ACGGAAGAATCGACCTGTGCGCCGTCTTCGACCAGCGTGAAGTGGCAGCCGAAGTCTTCGGCCAGCGGAATGCCAAGCGGCGGAGCCTCAAAGCCGCGACCGTCCCGCTGGGCGTGGTAGCGACCGACGGCCTGGATGTAGCTGGTGGCACCGAAAATCGGGATGCCCGTCGCTCTCCGGGATCGGACGACTCGGATGTCGAACCGGTTCCGCAGCTCCGGCAGTGCCTGCTGCTTCATGTCGACGTATCCGACCGCCTTGATGGACTGGAGGACGCCGCTGCGGATCAGCATGACGCCCGCCGGAGTGCCGTCTCGATGAGCGATGATGGCGGCGTCGGCTCCGCGGGCGATGCGACCCGCCAAAGTCCGGACTACCGCGACCAGCGGGTCGATCATCACTTGGCGGGCGGTGCAGACCAGTACGAGCGCACTTGGATCCTGGCCGAGTACCAAGTCGTGCAGAAGGCCACCCGTACCACGATGGGGCGAGATATCAGTTTCGACTGTAAACGCACCCGCGGGCCGCGGTACCACGCCGGGTGGGCTGACGGCGCTGGGCAGTCGCTGATTGGGGTTGAAGACGAGTCGCGTGGGCAAGAAATCTTGTCCCGCCAGCTCCGCGACGCCCTCGCCCCAGCGGAGCCAGCCGTCGATGAGCCGCTCCATTTTTCCAGGATGTTGCTCCGCGTGATCGGCTCGCCGGCACAGCGGCATCTCCAGCACCGGCCGCTCCGCCGCGACGGCGAGTCGGCTTGGCAGCGCCTGTCCGCCCAGCAGGATCATCTCGCGCAGGTCACGCAGCACGTCCCGCTCGTTCCCCTCGGCCGGCTGGGCCTGGTGGCTGACGATGTCGCCGGCATGATCCTCCGCCCGCACCGCAGGCATCTCGGGCTGGACCGGCGCCGCGGGCGTGGCTGAACCGTTGACGGGCTCGGGGGAGAGCCGACCCGGTGCCGGAACCACTCTCGCCCGGCCGGACACACGCTCGAAGAGCGAGCCCATCAGCAGCTTCGCCGCGTAGGGCGGGCCGTCGAAGAGGTACCGTTTGCCCAGGCGACCCGGTTCCTGATAGAGCCGGTGGATCCACTCCAGCCCGTTGTTCCGCATCCACGCCGGGGCACGCGAGACCTCGCCCGTGATGAAGCTGAAGCTGATGCCGATGCCGAGCCACCACGCACGAGGCAGCGTCGGCTGAAGCTGGCGAATCAGCCGCTCCTGTTTCGGTGAGCCGAGTGCGACGAAGACGATGTCCGGCTGCGCGTCGCGTAGAGCGTCGACGATCTGGGCAAAACGTACGGGATTTTGCTCATATCCACGCTCGGGGCAGTGCGTGCCGGCGATGCGAATCTCCGGGTGCCGCTCTTTCAGCACCTTCGCCGAGCCCTCGGCTGTGCCGGGATCACCGCCCAGCAGAAACAGGCTTCGTCGCTGCTCGGCCGCGCCGGCGCTGAGCGAGTTGATCAGGTTGCTCCCCGCCACGCGCTCGGGCAAAGGCGTTCCCTGAATGCGGCTCGCCCACACCAGCGGCATGCCGTCGGCGACGACCAGGTCGAAGTCGGCGACCAGCGCCTTGAACGACACGCCCTTGTTCGCGCGGAACAGGTGATCCAGATTCGGCGTCACCACCGTCCCGCCGCGACCCACGGCCAACTCGCTCAGGATGACGCGGACGACCTGCTCCTCCGTCACGCGGTGGATCGAAATGCCGGCAAGACGCGTCCGCTCGAGGTCTTCAACGTACAGCCGATCGCCATTGAGATCGGCGGGCTGGACGGCAGCGTCGGGTTGGTCGGTTGCGTCGGGCACGTCGTCGTCGCCGGCCAGTTTACCTTTTTGGCCCAGCGCATCACCGTCAGTCTCGCCGAAGTCGGCGGCAAGCGACGATGCGGCGTTGGGGGAAGTCTGAAGCGTCAAGGCAAGGCTGCGATGGGGAAAGGCAGGGCCGGCGATCGGTTCCGGTGACAGGCGCACCGCACACCCCGGGCGTTGCAGTCGCACGCCACAAGCGTCCCGACATCGATTTCGTCGGCACAATCGGCCCGCATCTCCAGCTCTGACCGGGGACGCGGACGGCTATCGGGTGACCGCAGCAAGACACCGCGCCCTCCACAACGTTGGGCGCGATCGACGCAGAACTCGCCGTTCACTCAACTCGTCGCCGGCGTCGCCAGCAGCGAATCGCTCGAACTGCTCTTCTTCGAGAGCCGCTTCGCAGGCGGTGTCTCGTGACGCGACTCGAACGCCGCCGCCTGTTCCTGGTCGACTTTCCGGGTCGCCGCCGCCTTGCCGTGGAGAAGCGAAAGACGCTGGTATCGCCTCAGGAATCGCCTGAAGTCCGGCCGGTCGTAGCGCTGGTCGAATCGCTTACGACCTCGCAGCGCCGACCAGAGGTAACCCGACATCATCGCCAACCCGCCGACGATCAGCGGCGGCCTGGTCAGGCGAAACGTCGCGCTGGCCAGCATGTAGAGCAGACCCGTTCCCATGAAGTGCTGACCCCGGCCGTGACGTGAGCGACCCGTCCACCAGCCGCGGTGGCTCGTGCCCATCGGGCGAAGGTGCTCGAACTTGAGGGCCTCGTCGTGGTCGTGGCTCTGGGCACGCCAGCCGTGCATGCGGCACATGTGCCCGTCAATGCCGTCCCACATGAGTTCCTGCACGAACCCGCCGATGTCGCGGAAGGCGTCGACCCGGTAGAACTTGGCCATGCCGACGGCGTTCTCGTCGCCGCACATCTCGCTGACCATTCGCTCGCGGCCGAGTGCGTCGCGATGCTTGAAGTAGGGCTTGCCGCTAAAGACGGCCAAGCGCGGGTCGCGCTCCATCTCGTCCATAACGGCCGCGAAGTAGCCGGGCCGCATCTTGAGGTCGAGGTCGAACTTGCAGACGTAGTCGACGCCGTCCATGTCGACGTGCGTCAGTCCTTCGTCGAAAGCTTCGATGACGCCCGCGCCCACGCGTCGGCCGTTGTTCTCGCGCTTCTCGCGTCGTACGACCTTGATAAACGGGATACGGCTGGCCCAGTGGTCCAGGATGGCCGGCGTGCGATCGGTGCTGCCGTCGTCGATGATGATCCAGACGGCAGGCGGTTCGGTCTGATCGGCGACGCTGGCGATGGTTGCTGAGGCGAAGTCTTCCTCGTCTCGGCAGGGCGTGACCAGCGCGTACCGACGCCCCGACCTTGGGCCGGCGCGGTTGTCGGCGGTTGGCGGGGCGTGGTCAGGCATGCGGCACGGCGTGTCGAGCAACGAAGCGATGAGCTGATCGACTTCCTCTGCGTCGGCCGACTCGCTGGGGCGGTCCGATCCGCGGACGCCCAGGGCATGTTATTGGACCTTCGGCAAAAGGAGCAAACCCACGACCTCGCGCTCGAAGAGACTTCCGATGTCCTCGACCGACTTGCAAGCCAGGCGACCGTCGCTGTGTCGTTCTTGGAGTCGTTGATTCGCGCAACACATCTGAGTGAGCCGCCCGCGTCAGCG
>JBCDKH010000269.1 GCA_038746835.1 Planctomycetota bacterium
CCCCCCGCCCCGCCATGGCCTACCGCTTTTTTTTTGTTTAAACGGTTATTTTTGGGTGGGGCCCCCCGCGCTTGCGCGCGGGGGGGTCTCAACACTACCCACCCCCCTCGACAACGCTCGGGGCTCGCCAGCAAGAAGATCCGTTTCAGCCATTCATCTCGCTGACGACCTTTGCGTCGCGGGCAGAGAGGTCTGCGTACTCGGGATCGCTGCCGACGTCGGGGGTGCGTTTGCGGCTGCGGGCGCAGAGCTGCCAGTCCTCGCGCCGGTCGATGACGCGGACAAAGGACGTCTCGCCGTCTTCGATCGAGTGCCAGCCTGCGCCGACGACGTCGGCCAGGTCGACGCCGAACGGCTCGAGCTTTTGGCGGTCTTCGGACTTGAGCGTGTAGACGAGTTCGGCATCGGTCGCCTTGTTCAGGCCGACCTCCTTTTTGAGTTCGTCGAGCTGCTGCAGGGCGTCTTGCCGAAGCTTCATGAGCACAGTCCACGCGTCGTACGTCGGCACGTCCATCGGTTCCGGCAGGCCAGCCGTGTGGACGCGGCCGCTGGTGCCGGGCAGGTGCTCCCACGCCTCGTCGGAAGTGAAGACCAGCATCGGTGCAACGAGCCGAATCAGTGCATCGGCCACCTTGTACTGGACGAACTGGCTCCGCCGCCGCACCGGCGAGTCGGCGGCCTCGCAGTAGAGGCGGTCCTTCATCGCGTTGCCGTAGACCTGGCTGACCTGGACCGTGCAGAAGTCGCGGATCAGGCGATAGGCGTGGTGCGTCTGGAACGCGTTGTAGGCGTGGCGTACGTCGCGGATGAGCGTGTTCAACTCACTCAACATCCACGCGTCGAGGCTGGTTTCCGGACAAACCGAAGCTGCCGCTTCGGCGTGGTGAGGGTGGTGCGGATCGAAGTCGCTGAGGTTGCCTAGCAGGAAGCGGATCGTGTTGCGGATCTTGCGGTACTCGTCGCCGAACTTCTGGATGATCTCGGGGCTGGTGCGGATGTCGCCGGTGTAGTCGACGCTGCACATGTACAGCCGCAAGAGGTCGGCCCCGTGGCGTTCGATCTCCTGTGTTGCCGTCACGTACTCTTTGTCGCTCTTGGAGACCTTGGTGCCGTCGGGCTTGACGATGAAGCCGTGGGTGAGCACTTCCTTGAACGGGGCGTGCCCGACGCTGCCGCAGCCCGATAGCAGCGACAGCTGGAACCAGCCGCGGTGCTGGTCGGAGCCTTCGAGGTACAGGTCGGCCGGGGCATCTTCGAGGTCGTCGCGGGCATCGAGCACGGCATGCCACGACGAACCGCTCTCGAACCAGACGTCGAAGATGTCGCTCTCCTTGCGGAGCTTGTCCTTCGGGAAGTTCTGGCCCGGGTCGAAGTCGCTCAGCAACTCGGCCGGCTCCATCGACCACCAGGCGTCGCTGCCGTGCTCGGCAAACGTCGCCGCGACGGCACGGACCGACTCCGGCGTTAGCAGAGCGTCGCCCTGCTCGTTGTAGAAGACCGGGATCGGCAGGCCCCAAGCCCGCTGCCGGCTGATGCACCAGTCGGGCCGATTCGCGAGCATGCCGAGGAGGCGTTGCTGGCCCCAGCCGGGGTGGAACGTCGTCCCCTCGGCCGACGCGACCGCACGGTCACGGAGCGATGCCATCGCACCCGTGGCACGATCTTCAGATCGTGTCTGGCCTGGTGAAGCGTCGGAACACGAACTGAAGTTCGAGCCACGGTTTTCTACTTCGTAAGCGTTGTCGGCGGCGATGAACCATTGCTCCGTGGCGCGGTAGATCGTGGGTGTCTTGCTCCGCCAGTCGTGCGGGTACTTGTGGACGAGGTCCTGGCTGGCGAAGAGGTACCCGTCGTCAGCCAGCTTTTCGACGATGATCGGGTTGGCCTCCTTGACCGTCAGCCCGGTGACGAACGGCGGCGTGGACGAGTCGTACCGGCCATCCGCCTGGACGGGGCAGTAGACGTCGAGCCCGTTGGCTCGCCCGAGGCCCCAGTCCTCCTCGCCGTGACCGGGCGCCGTGTGGACGAGGCCGGTGCCGTCGGTCGTCGTGACGTAGTCGGCCGGAAGCAGCTTGCCGACGCGGTCGGCAACGAACGGATGCTGGTACTCCAGACCCGATAGCTGATCGCCGCAGACCGTCGCAACGACCTCGTACTCGACGGCCTTCGGACCCGTTGCGAACTGCTTGGTGAACTTCCAATCCTCGTCCGGATCGGCATCGGCCGGCGGATCGCCCGCGTTGCCACCGGCAGCGAAGGTCTGTTTCACGAGGTCGCTCGCGATGACGACGAGCCGCGAGTGATTCGCCCCGACCGCGTCGTAACGGACGACGCTGTACTCCACGTCGGGATTGACCGCGATCGCCAAGTTCGCCGGAAGCGTCCAGGGCGTGGTGGTCCAGATCATGAATCGCACTTCTCCCGGCTCCCGCAGCCCGAGCTTGGCCTTGACCTCGCCGGGATTCCTCGCAGGGAACTCGACGAAGACGCTCGGGTCGCGGACCCGCTGGTACTCCAGCTCTGCGTCGGCCAGAGCCGTGCGGTTGGCGACGGACCAGTGGACGGGCTTGAGCCGTTTGTAGACGAGGCCGTTCTCGACGAACTTGGCGAAGACCTCCAGCGTCCTCGCCTCGTAGGCCGGGTCCATGGTCAGGTACGGCCGATCCCAGTCGCCCAGGATGCCGAGCCGCTTGAACTGCTGGCACTGCGTCGCGATCGCCTTCTCCGCGTGCTCCCGACAGAGCCGGCGGACCGTCAGCGTGTCGAGTTCGCGAAGCTTGGGCCCGAGCTTCTGCTGGACCTTGTGCTCGATCGGCAGGCCGTGGCAGTCCCAGCCGGGCACGTACGGCACGCGGCGGCCCTTCATCGTCTGATACCGGCAGACGACGTCCTTGAGCACCTTGTTGAGCACGTGCCCGATGTGGATGTCGCCGTTGGCGAAAGGCGGGCCGTCGTGCAGGTTGAAGACGGGGTCGCTCGCGTGGGCGTCGAGCACCTTGCCGTACAGGCCGTCGGCTTCCCAGTTGGCTAGCCGTTGCGGCTCGCGCTGGGTGAGCTGAGCCTTCATGGCGAAGTCGGTCTTGGGCAGGTTGAGCGTGTCCTTGTAGCTCATGGCGGTGGTCGTGGCGGTCAATCAAAAACCCCGAGGCGTCTCGGCCTCGGGGCGGGTTCGTCGGCGGGATGCTGAGGTATCAGCGGGCAGACGACCCGCCCGAGGCGATCGGGCGAGCGAGTGCGATGATAATCCCAGTCTGCAGCAGCCTCACATTGGCACGCTAGGCCGGCTACAGGTCCGGCACACGACGCAGGTCGCGGCTGCCGTGGAGAATTCGGGTGACTGTGACGGTCTCGTCGTCAAACCGGTAGAAGAGCAGGTAGTTCTTGAAGCCTGTGATGATGCGGCGACGCAGTGGACCCTCGGTTCGCTCTGGCATGCCGAGGATCGGTGGCGTTTGTGTCGGATACTCCGCCGCATAGTCG
>JBCDKH010000270.1 GCA_038746835.1 Planctomycetota bacterium
CACTTCGACACCAGCGCGCGTCCAAGCCCACAGGCGCAGGTCCCTCTCGCACCGGCGCGGGTCGGTCGGTAGCATCCGCGCATGACCGGTGGTGAGCAGCGGACCAGCGATCTCATTCGCACCAAGATCGTCGCGACCATGGGGCCCGCGGTGACGCAGACTCGTGACCTGCGAGCGCTGCTTGCCGCAGGCGTCGACGTCTGCCGCCTCAACTTCAGCCACGGCGAACTCGACGGACACGGCACCATGCTCGCGGCCATCCGCAAGGAGGCCGACAAGCTCGACAAACGCGTCGCCATCCTCGGCGACCTCGGAGGCCCAAAGATCCGCGTCGGCGACGTCGACGAAGACAACCCGGCCGGCGGCATGGCGATCGACGTCGGCGACGAGCTGGTCATCCAACGCGACGACATTCTCGGCAAACACGGCACCATCTCCGTCACCTACAAGGGCCTGGTCGACGACGTCGAAGTCGGCGATCGCCTCTACATCGAGGACGGCTTGCTCCGCTTCGTCTGCATCCGCAAGGAGGCCGACCGCATCGCCCTTCGCTGCACGGCCGGCGGCGTGATCAAGACACGCAAGGGCGTCAACCTGCCCAGCACGAAGCTCAAGCTGCCGAGCATCACCCAGCGCGACTGGGCCTGCGTCGACTGGGCCATCGAGAACGACCTGGACTATCTCGCCCTCTCGTTCGTCCGCCGCGCCGGCGACATCCACCAGCTACGCGAGCGGCTGCAGAGCAAACAGAGCCACATCGGCATCATCGCCAAGATCGAGAAAGCTGAGGCAATCGAGCAGATCGACGCGATCATCGCCGCGGCCGACGGGCTGATGGTCGCGCGCGGCGACCTGGGCGTGGAGATGGATCTGGCCCGCGTGCCGCTGATGCAGAAGGACCTGATCGAGCGGTGCAGGCGTGCGGGCAAGCCGGCGATCGTGGCGACGCAGATGCTGCAGAGCATGGTCGACGCGGCCAGCCCGACCCGGGCCGAGGTGAGCGACGTCGCCAACGCGATCTTCGACGGCACCGACGCGACGATGCTGTCGGGCGAGACCAGCGTCGGCAAGTTCCCCGTCGGTGCGGTCCACGTCATGCAGCACGTCGCCTCGGCCACGGAAGACTTCCTGGTCGGCCGCGGCGGCGGACCCGAGGGCGCGAGCGACGCGCCCGGCATGGTCGTCAGCCAGGCGACGGCCAAAGCGGTGCGTCGGCTGCTGGAGACCATGCCGTGCAAGCTGGTCGTCGTGTACAGCCACACCGGCGACACGGCCCGGATCTTCGCCAAGCAGCGGTTCGACGTGCCCGTCGTCGCCCTGAGCGCCGACGACCGACGCCTGCGGCAGATGGCCCTGCACTACGGCGTCGTCCCGCTCCACCTGGAATCGCCTGGCAACCTGCAGGAGCTGGCACGCGACGTCGACAGCCTCGTCCAGGACCGCGAGCTTGCCGACCCGGGCGACAGGATCGTGCTCGTCGCGGGTCGCAGCATGGGGGCACCCGGAACCATGAACGGCATTGTGATCCACACGATCGGGCACGATCCGATTGATCCACTTGCGAATGATTAAACGCGTCATTTTGAACTGTTGAATACTTTAATTATGTCGCGATATTCGCTCTTGCTACTGGGTGTGGTCGTGCTGCTAGCCGCGGGTTGCAGCACCCGGCCGGCCTGGCAGGACGACCCCAAGGCGGCGACGATCGCGTATTGGCACGAACAGCCGGCGTCCGTCGCGGTCGTGGCCGACGACTACGACACACTCTGGTCGGCGGCGGACAATGCACGGAGACGGTTCGGGTTTACTGTGGACTTTTCCGACCACCGCGGAGGACTCTTGCGTACCCAACCACGTACGGGCGGGCAATGGTTCGAGGTGTGGCGCGACGAGCAGCGGACGCTGCCCGACGTCGCTGAGGCGTCGCTGTCGACGGTGCGACGCAGTGTCCAGTTCGACTTCGTTCGTGACGGTTCGGCGAGTCGGGTCGAGCCGCGGGTCGTGGTCGAAAAGCTCGCCGTCCGCGGCGACACGTTCCGCCGGGCCGAGGACGATCCGGCCAAGCCGCGCTTCGGCTGGCACGCCGCCGGACGCGACACGGCGCTGGAGGCAACGCTCGCCAACCGCATCGCCAAGCGCACCGGCGGGACGATCGTGCGAGCTGACTCTGCGGTGGTGGACTCGCTTCGACGTTGACAGGCAACAACCTGCGTGAACCCCGGACGTCCATCCGACTTAGCCGCCCGCGTCAGCGGGCGGGCTCGACCCTCCAGAAGCACCCGCTGACGCGGGCGGCAAATCGCGTCCACCATCCCTGGAAAGCTCCGATCCGGACCCCAACCAACCGACGCGGCTAGCGTCTTCGCACCATGGAGACGATCATTCGCGGCCGAGCGTACGTGCTGGGCGACAACATCGACACCGATCAGATCATCCCGGCGGAGTTCCTGAGCTACAACCCGAGCGACCCGGAAGAGCGTCGTTTCTTTGGAAAATATGCCAATGCCGGCGTACCCGAGGGTCAGGACGGCCTGCCCAACGGCAACGTCCCGTTCATCGATCCCGACGGCGACGGCTTCAGCAGCGCGTTCTCCATCATCGTGGGCGGTAAGAACTTCGGCTGCGGCAGCTCACGCGAACACGCCCCGCTCGCCCTCGCCGAGGCGGGCATCAAGGCGGTCGTGGCGGAGTTCTACGCCCGCATCTTCTACCGCAACTCCATCAACGGCGGGTACTTGCTGCCGCTGGAGGCGGTCGATCGCCTCGTCGAGCAGGTCCACACGGGCGACGAGGTCGAGATCGACATCGAGGCCGGGACGTTCAAAAACCTCTCCCGGCCGGGAGAAACCGGGGTGAAACCGCTAGGCGACGTCCTGCCGATCGTTGAGGCAGGTGGCGTCTTCGCCTACGCCCGCGAGCATGGCATGATGCCAGCGTGACGCTTGGCGTGATGCCCGCCAGACCGATACGCTCGCCGGCATGGACGACACGACCGGCAGCCGCATGACGATCGAGGCTTTCCTCGAGAAAACCAGTCAGAAAGACCGAGGCCAGGGCTTTTTCGAGCTCGAGAGCCCCCACATGCTCGAGGTCAACCTGGACGGCGCCTCCCACGGCATGGTCTGGACCAAGATGGGCGGCATGGTCGCCTACCGAGGCCAGGTCAAGTTCACCCGCCAGGGCATGATGGAGGAGGGGCTCGGCAAGTTCCTCAAACGCCAGCTCACCGGCGAAGGAGCCAAGCTCACTAAGGCGGAGGGACAGGGCAAGGTCTACCTCGCTGACGACGGTAAGAAGTTGACAGTCTTGGAGTTGCAGAGTCAGGCCGTCGTCGTCAACGGCGAGGATCTGATCGCCTTCGAGCCGTCATTGAGCTACGACGTCAAGATGATGAAGAAGATGGCGGCGGTGGTCAGCGGTGGGCTCTTCAACGTCCGCGTCGAGGGCACGGGCCTGG
>JBCDKH010000271.1 GCA_038746835.1 Planctomycetota bacterium
GCGAGGCGAATGTCGAAGCCGAGCTTGTCGGGCAGGCCGAGCTTGTGGAGGTGGTCGGGGAACTCGCCGAAGCCGTGGTGGCTGACGACGTATCTGGGGCGGACGCGCTCGATTGTCTCGATCAGCTCATCGAAGTCGGCGTGATCGCTCAGCGGCAGTGCGTGCTCGACGCCGTAGCGGAACTTGGCTCCTGGCGACAACGCCCAGCCGCTCATCATGACCCGGCAGACGTCGTCACCGAACTGCTGCGTGACGGCACCGCGTGCGTCGCGCGGCGGGCAGACGAGGACGCCGCGCTCCTCCAGGTCGAGCTGTCTGGGCCCGTTGAAGTCGGCCTTCTGGTACTGGCGAAGTTGGTCGTCGCGACCGAGTTGGATGCCGAAGTCGCGGTAGTAGCGGCTAATTCGCCAGATCGCGCCGTGCATCGAGACGTTGAACCCCGCGTCGGTGAGGATGCGGATGTTCTCCTGGCTCTTGCCGAGCGAATAGCCGTGGACGACCGGCTGCTTGCCTTCGCGAAACGCTTCGGCCACGAGCTCGACAAGCTGCTGTTCGACCTCTTCGGCCGGTGGGAACCGGAAGAACGGGCTGCCGTAGGTGCTCTCCATCACCAGCACGTCGGCCTGCTCGGGCTCGGCGTGTGGGACGGTTCGGCTGTGTCGCAGCTTGAAGTCGCCCGTGTAGAGCAGCGTGCCGCGGGGCGTCGTGACGAGCGGCATCGCACTGCCCAGCACGTGACCGGCCGGCAGGAGTTTGCACGACACGCCGTCGCCCAGGTCGACGGTCTGGCCGTACTCGGCTTCGGTGACCTCGCTCGCCAGGCCGCACCGGTAACGACCGATCGTGGCCGTCACCGGCGTGCAGACGGCGCGGCCGTGGAGCTTGGCAGGATCGGGCGGGTCGTCGCGATCGCCGTACGGCAGGTGGTCGCTGTGGGCGTGACTGACCAGGCACTTGGCCCGCGGCTGGCGGCTGTCGAGGAACCAGTCAGTCCCCGCGACCTTCAGGCCGTCGTTCCATTCGAACAAGTCGTCGACATCGACCAACGCCCTGACGTTAGCGGCGGGTCAGCTTCGCGATTGCCGCACGCACCAGTCGAACAGCACACGCCACTCCGCCTGCTGGAGCGCGACGGCCGGCCTGTGCAGCGGCGAGTCCGCGCCCTCGCGATGGGCTGTCTGAGCGAGGTCGACCAGGGCCGACGGGTTCCAGCTCGACGACGACAGCGGCAGCAGTCGCTTGTCGGCCGGCTCGTTGCGAAGGACGTCGGCCGCATGGCTCGACAGCGTCTTGAAGATCGGCAATTCGCCCGCAAGGCGGAACCAGTACTTGGCATTGCCGAAGTCGCCCTCGCGACGATGCATGATGCCGAGCCAGTAGCTGCCAAACGGCGTATCGACGCTCTGGCTAATCGTGTGGCTTTCGACCAGGAAGTCGTGCCAGAGCCAGAGCCCCGCCCGCACGCAGGCCTCGGCATCGCGATCCGTCGGCGGTTGCACGGCCCCGTCGGCGTCGAGTTGAACCAGCTGCGATCGTGCCTGTTCGTACGCCGTCGTCGGTACGAGCGCCTCGTACCGACCAGCGTTGTCCAGCTGCAGAACGTCGCGAGCAACGGGCGTGAGCGGGTCAAGCTGATCGGAAGCCATGGACAATTCGTAGGTCGTGCTTCAGCACGACGAATCGCTACCGCTTCAGGAGAGACCGGGCGGTGCCGGCGAGGTCGCGGAGGACGGGTACCTTGTCGAACCAGCGGCTGACCGTGATGTCGCTGCGGCTGCTTCGCTGGATGCCGAGCGTCGGGACGGCCATGAACGCCTCCAGGTCCGGCCGCTGGGCGATGAGCGTGTTGAACGCGCCGTCGATCGGCATCGGCCCGCCGTCGGGATGGCCGGGCGGACGGGACATGAGCAGGTCGAGGAAGTCGGCAGCCGCGTCGAGAACGGGCTTGCCGCGCCACGCGATGCAATGTGTGGCGATCAGGTTCCGTCCGGGCTCGATCCGCTGGATGCCTGGCCCGCCCGTCGGATGTTCGTAGTGGCCGAGGCGAACATGAGACCAGTTCGTCGCCGCGAGGGCCGAGAGCACGGGTCCGACATCTTCGGCGAACGAGCGTGAGAAGTCGCAGTCGTCTTCGAGCACCCAGACTCGCTCGTACCCGGCGGCGGAAGCGTGGCGGAGGACGTCGCGGTGACTCGTGAAGCACCCGCGATGGCCGAGGCTCGAGAAGCCGGCCAGCTCGTCGACCTTGCAGGCATCAAATCGCTTGACGAAGCCGTCGTCGAACGCCAGCCCGACCCGTGCGAGTTGCTGGCTCACCTCGCGTCGGCGGTCTGTCCGTTCGGGCAGGTTGATGACATACGCGTGGTCGAAGTGCTCACGCAGCAGCTTTGCGAGGACTTCTGGCTCCATCTAACAACGCTATCGGCTTGATTCTGCGGGAGGTGGAATCGAGTGTCTGCCCCTCGAAGCCGTGGGGTGAGCGGAGCGATCCCCCGGAAAATTCCTTCGACCCCTCGCTCAAGTTCCGGGGCATCGCTTCGCTCAACCCTCGGCTTCCGAGCGCTTGCTACCCTGCTCCCATGACGCGCAAGGCAGCCTCAGTCCGCACGCTGGTCGGGCTGGAAATCCACGTCCAGCTCGCCACCGACAGCAAGATGTTCACCGCCGCAAAGAACGGCTTCGGCGGTGAGCCGAACACCCAGGTCGACCCGATGGTCATGGGCTTGCCCGGCACGCTGCCGGTCATGAACAAGACGGCCGTCGAGTTCAGCATCATGACGGGCCTGGCGCTCGGCTGCGACATCGCCGACCGGTGCAAGTGGGATCGCAAGAGCTACTACTACCCGGACCTTCCGAAGAACTACCAGATTTCGCAGTACGACCAGCCGCTGTGCAGTGCCGGCAGCTACGAGCTGGTCTTGCCCGACGGCGGCACGAAGACGGTCCGCATCCGACGAGCCCATCTGGAAGAAGACGCCGGCAAGCTGCTGCACGATGCGCCCGGCGGCTATGCGATCGACTACAGCATCGTCGACTTGAACCGTGCCGGGACGCCGCTCCTGGAGATCGTGACGGAGCCCGACTTCGACTCGCCCGAATCCGTCGGGGCGTTCGCCCGTGACCTGCAGCGGCTGGTCCAATACCTCGGCGTGAGCCACGGCCAGATGCAGATGGGCCACATGCGCTTCGAGCCGAACATCAACGTCCACATCACCGACGAGGCAGGCGAGGTCCACAAGACGGCCATCACGGAGGTGAAGAACCTCAACTCGTTCAGCGTGGTCGAGAAGAGCGTCGCCTACGAGGTCAAGCGGCAGGTGCGCGTCTGGGAAGAGACCGGCGACCTGGGCAAAAAGGCCACGTACGGCTGGGACGACGCGAAGCAGCAGACCGTCCTGCAGCGCGAGAA
>JBCDKH010000272.1 GCA_038746835.1 Planctomycetota bacterium
AGGGCATAGACCAGGCCATGGTCGACGGTCACGGTTGCCCGCGGGCCAGCCCCCCACGAGTTTCCCTCGAAGTCGAAGACCGCGTCGTTCAGCGGCAAGGACCAGAGCTCCTCGCCGTCTTTGGCCCTTAGGCAGATCAAGTCCGCCTTTCCGTTGCGCCCCCCCATTAAGTAAACGCGTCCCGCCGCAATCGCCGGCGCGGAGTAGCCAATTCCGGCGTTCCCGAACGACCACGCGAGGCTAGGCCCGCCTTGAGGCCAACTGGGCAAGAGAGCGGTTTCTGACGATCGATTGTCTCGCTGAGCGCCCTGGAACTGCGGCCATTCCCCTCGGGACTGGGTCACAACCACAGAGGCCAGCAAGGCGCAGGCAGCCGGCATCGCGCTGCGTCTCATGCTCGTCAAGCCAGGCCTGATCATGAGTCGTGGAGTTACCAGGTGGCGACGGCGCATTCTTTGGCTCGGGCGGCGGAAATCGCGAGGCTCCTCGCGCTTCAACGAACGCTGGGGGGGGCTCGCCGCGTCCTGATTTGCAGAAGTCGGAAGGATTGCCATAATAACGCAGGTGCAATCCGTTTGCATGGGTGCGTTGCACGCTCCGGCGATCCAGCATCACGCAGTGACGTTCCGGCGATGTCGAACGAAGAGACGTGCACGGCGTCGCAAGCGAAGGAGTCGCTTCACGCTGCCGGCATCCGCGCGACAGCCTCGAGGATCGCGGTCATGCGTTGGCTGGCTGACGCGAGTAAGCCGCAGAGCCATGCCGAGGTGGTCAACGGGCTTAGCGATTCGGGCTTCGACCAATCGACGCTATTCCGCTGCCTCAATGAGTTGGCCGACGTCCACCTCGTGGCTCGGCTCGACCTCGGCGACCACGTGCGGCGGTTCGAGTTGGCGGAGCATGACGGCACGGGCGAAACGGGCCACGCCCACTTCATGTGCGTTGACTGCGGCGAACTGACGTGTCTCCACGGCTTCACGGTCGAGGTGACTCCCGAACGCGGACGCGGTCGTCGTGAGCTAGGGCAGATCACGGAGGTGCTGCTACGCGGACGGTGCGGGGCATGCGCGGGCGTCTGAGCACACGACGCGGGGATTCGGGATTCGCCGCAACTTGCAATCCGATTGCATCTGGGTACGATTCGATAGCCGGCGGTGTCGCCGCCGCAGCCGCTCGTCCTTCGCCTTAGGCCGCCGATGAAGTCCGCAACCCTGCATCTAGCCCTTCGACCGCCTAGTCTCAACAAGCTGACGAAGACACCGACGTTAGCCGATGAGCGGGTAACCGACGCGCCATCGACGCGCACGCGGCCTACTCTCAACGGAGCAGCCCCAAAGCTCGCCGCGTTGGGAGTAGCCTCGCTATCACTCGTGGCGCTCGCTGGCTGTCAAGCCACGCGGAGCATGCCGACCGTCGAAGTCCCGGCGGCGTCGGCCCCCTTTTTGACGCTAGACCAGTTTGCCGCGGCTCTGTCCGACACCGAGGATGTGGTGCTGGTCGAGTTCTGCATGCCTTCGGGCTGCTCTCGATGCGACGCTATGCGCGGGCCAATCGACCGCTTGGCGAACGATCGGCGCGATGGTATGGCTGTCCGCCGCGTCAATCTCAGGCAGCACCCGCAGTTGACTTGGGAGTTCAAGCTCAACGCGTGCCCAAGTTACGTCGCGTTTCGCGGCGGTCAGGAGGTCTTCCGTGCGGAGCACCCGACCTCAGCCGATCTAATCGCGGCTCAGCTCGACGAATCGTTCGGCGATCTGGCCCCTCAACCGCTCGCGGCCGTCACCCGCTGAGCGAACCGACAACCACAACCCAGCGATACGCGCTCATGCCCTCGAAGCTCCCCGTTACCGTCCTCTCTGGCTTCCTCGGCGCTGGGAAGACGACAACACTCAATCACGTCCTGGCGAACCGCGAGGGACTGCGCGTCGCGGTGATCGTCAACGACATGAGCGAGGTGAACATCGACGCGTCGCTCGTCCGAGACGGCCAAGCCGGGCTGAGCCGCACAGAAGAGAAGCTCGTTGAGATGACGAACGGATGCATCTGCTGCACGCTGCGCGAAGACCTGCTCCTTGAGGTGGCAGAGCTGGCCAGGGACGGCCGCTTCGATTATCTGCTCGTGGAGTCGACCGGCATCAGTGAGCCGATGCCGGTCGCTGAGACGTTCACTTTCGCCGATGAGGCGGGACGGAGCCTCTCGGACCTCGCGCAGCTCGACACGATGGTGACCGTCGTCGATGCGGCCAACTTCCAGCGGGATTTCTGCTCGTCGGACGACTTAGTCGATCGAGAGATGGGCCTCAATGAGGAGGACCAACGGAACGTGGTCGATCTGCTGACCGACCAGGTCGAGTTCGCGAATGTCATCCTTCTAAACAAGTGCGACCAGATCGACGAGGAGGGCAAGCGGACGCTGCTCGGCATCCTGCGGAACCTCAATCCTAAGGCCCGTATTGTCGAAACCGTACGCGGACAGATCGAACTCAGCCAGGTCATGGGAACAGGACTGTTCTCACTAGACGAGGCGGGCGCTCAACCCGGTTGGCTCGAAGTCCCGCGTGGTCAGGAACAGCCGGAGACCGACGAGTACGGCATCTCCAGCTTCGTCTATCGCGCGCGCCGACCGTTCCACGCAGACCGACTGTGGACGAGTCTCGATTTCGACGCAGGCGTCCTTGCCGGCGTGATTCGCTCGAAGGGCTTTCTCTGGGTCGCGTCGCGGCACGAGTACGCCTACTCGTGGTCGCAAGCCGGTGTATCGGTGCAGCTCGACCCAGCCGGCTACTGGTGGTCGGCCGCCCCGGAAGAGGAGTGGCCGGAAGACATCCCCGAGAACGCAAAACTGCTGGCCGACATCCGCAGCGAGTTTGAAGAGCCGTACGGCGACCGCCGCCAGGAGATCGTGTTCATCGGTATCGGGATGGACCGACCAGTGATCGAGTCGCGACTCGAAGACTGCTTACTCACCGACGAAGAGATGGCGGAGGGCCCGGCGGCTTGGGCGAAGTACGACGACCCGTTGCCGGCGATTGAGATCGACGCGGAAGACTTGCCGCTAGGGAGCGCCGGCTCGTGATCGTAGCTGCAGGATCGCACGTCGAACCCCTGGACGTCGTCATTGTCGGTGCGGGAGCGGCGGGCGTCGGAGTCGCCGTTGCGCTGAAGGATGCCGGGATCGAAGACTTCGTGCTGCTCGATCGCCACGGGGTGGGGGCTTCGTTCGACCGCTGGCCCGCCGAGACACGGTTCATCACGCCGTCTTTCCCGACCAACTCGATCGGGATGCTCGACCTGAACGCGATCGCCATCGGCGCGTCGCCCGCGCACGGCCTCAAGGTTGAGCACCCGA
>JBCDKH010000273.1 GCA_038746835.1 Planctomycetota bacterium
CCCCATGTCGAACCGGCTGCCGCACCCGAGGGGGGGCCGAAGCCCCGCAGCTACCAAAAACATGACTCAGGACGTGAGCTGAGCCCGCTGCTGTTTCACAGCGTCCAGCAGCGCCTTCTGCGGCTTGGCGAACTTCTCGATGCCTTCTTCCATCAGGAAATCCTCCATTGCCTGCAGGTCGACCTTCTCGTCCAGTTCCTTGAGGACCGCCTCGTCCGGCAGCTTGTCGACGGTCCTCTCGTAAGTCGCCGAGCCTGCGGCGATGGCGTCGTTGGTCTCGGGCGGGTTGGTCTGGATGCCGCCGCCGGCGACGTGTTTGGGGTAGTAGTCCTCGTCCTGCCAGTCGAGCTTCTTCCCCGTCGAGGCGAAGATGATCTCCTGCTGGAGCTTGAGGTTCTTGTCGGCCCAGAACGCCTCATTGTCCGCCCAGAGCCGCTTCGCGTTGACAAGGCCCATCCGCTTGCTCGCCTCGTCGCCGAGCCCCGGCACCTTCTTGGCCGTGTAGACGTCGACCCGGCTGATGAAGATGGAGTAGACGCTCTTGAATCGCTCCAGCCCGTCCTTCCGCTTCTGGGCCCCACGCCACACCGCGTCGCGAGCGGCCTTGTACTGACGCTCCGTGAAGATGAGCGTGACGTTCAACGTCAGCCCGTCGGCCGCCATCGTCTCAATCGCTTCCAAGCCGGCCGGCGTTGCAGGGACCTTGATCATGCGGTTCGTGTACCCGCTGCACCAGTACCGCCCGAGGCTGATGTAGCGCCGGACCCGCTCCTCGTGCGGCAGGTTTGCCTCGGGATCCTCGATCAGCGGGTCGAGCTCGAAGCTGACCCAGCCGTCGTTGCAGCCGGTGCGTTCCCAGATCGGCTGGAACTGCTCCTGAGCCTTGGAGACGAGGTAGTCGCACATCATCCACGCTGCCGAGCTGTCGGTGGCGTCGCGGAGCATCGACTGCATGGTCTCGTCGAACCGACCGCTCTTGATGAGCGACGAGATGATGGCCGGGTTGCTGGTCGCCCCGGTGATGCCGCGGTCGATATTGGTGGTGACCTCGTCGGGGTCGACGCTGTCGAGCCAGAGTTTGGTGCCGGTGTCGATGAGGCTGGCGAGGGCGGTGGTCATATGAGGCAGCTTATCGCCGCCGGCAGCCGTCACGAACCCGCGATTGGCCCCGTGGCAGGGCCGTGCCGCGGCTTGTCCCTCGCCCTCCCTCGCCTACACTGTCGGCCCGCCGGGAGTGTACCGAAGTGGACAAACGGGTCTGACTGTAAATCAGATGGCACTGCCTTCGGGGGTTCGAATCCCTCCGCTCCCATCCGGCGATACACCTGCGACTTCTCGAAGGGTGTTTTTCGTTTTCTGGCCCCCTCTTACCCTCTCCGCATGGGAAATCAGGCGTGGAGGATCGTTGGGCGGGATGACTCGACGGGTGACGACGTCACCATGACCATTGAGGCGACGACGCAGGAGTCGGCCGTCCGGCGGGCGGGGCGGCGTGGGGTTCGGGTCATGCAGGTCGCTCCCATCGTCGACAGTGTCGATGAGCCGCACGACGACGTCGGCGGCGGCTACGTCCATCCTCCGCGCTACGCCCAGCCGTCGGTCG
Organism: Planctomycetota bacterium; assembly: GCA_038746835.1. NCBI lineage: Bacteria > Pseudomonadati > Planctomycetota > Planctomycetota bacterium. Next base: position 1,604 of record JBCDKH010000273.1, read on the forward strand.
TGCATCACCACCACCACGACAGTGGCGTGAGCGGCGGTGTCGCGGCGTTGCTGAGCCTTTTGATTCCAGGCGTCGGGCAGATGGTCAATGGCAAGGTAGGTGCCGGCATCGTCTGGCTGATCGGAACGTTCATTGGCTACTTGCTCTTCATCGTGCCGGGGCTGATTCTCCACATCATCTGCATTGTCGACGCCGCCAACAGCAGTCCGCAGCGGCGGCAGTACTGAACGCGTCGGGCAGCCGTTCGGCTGAAACCCGAGGCATCGTCTGTCACGCCGTGGCCGCGAGGTCAGCTGGTGCTTCTGTCAGCCTGAGCGTGGCGAACGCCTCGTCGCTGGTCTGTCGCTGCCGATCGCTGTACACGGCGTCGTGGAGATCGTCGTCGAACGTCGGGATCATCGCCTTCATCCGCTCGTGGCCGTCGGGCGTGGCAAGCTCGTCGGCGAAGCAGCGTTTGATGACGTCGAGCATGATGTTGGCCGAGACGCTCGCACCCGGCGACGCTCCGAGCAAAGCCGAGATGGTGTTGGCCTCGTCGGTGATGACCTCGGTGCCGAAGTGGACGATGCCGGCGTCGCCGTCGGTTTTCTTAATGGCCTGCACGCGGATGCCAGCGTCGATGAGTTTCCAGTCGTCGGCCTTGGCGTCGGGGTAGAAGTTGCGCAGCTCGACCAGCCGCGTGTTCATGCTCTGCAGCCCTTGCTGGATGAGGTAGCGGACCAGCGGCAGGTTGTGCAGGCCGACGCGGACGAGCGAGGCGATGTTGTCCAGCCGCACCGAGCCCGGCAGGTCGAAGAGTCGGCCGGTCTTGTGGAGGAACTTCGTCGTCCACGCGGCATAGGGCCCGAAGAGCAGAGCCTTTTTGCCGTCGATGATCCGCAGGTCCAGGTGCGGCACGGCCATGGTCGGCGCGGCGCCGGGCGACAGGCCGTAGACCTTGGCGCGGTGTTTCTCGACGACGGCCGGGTCGTCGCAGACGAGCCACTGCCCGCCGATCGGAAAGCCGCCCAGGCCCTTGGCCTCGGCGATGTTCGCCTTCTGCAACAGCGGCAGACTCCCGCCGCCGGCCCCGAGGAAGACGAACGACGCGAATACGGAAAAACGTTCGCCGTTCTTTGGCTGGACCGTGACCTTCCACCGGCCGTCAGCCTGCTTGCCGAGGCCGACGACCTTGTGTGCGACTTGGCTGGAGCAGCCGTCCTGCCGGCCGAGCCACTCGACCTGCTGCCGGGCGAGCGAGCCGAAGTTGACGTCGGTCCCGTCGTCCGCCTTGGTCGCGGCGACGGGTTCGTTCGGGTCGCGACCCTCCAGCAGCAGCGGTGCCCACTGCCGGATCCTCTCGCGATCCTCCGTGTACGCCATGTCGGCGAAGAAGTGGTGCTTCGTCATCTGCCTGTGACGAGAGCGAAGGAAGTCGACCTGCTCCTGGCCGAAGACGAAAGCGATGTGTGGGACCGGGCGGACGAAGGTCGCCGGGTCGTCGATGACGCCGTCACGGACGAGCGACGACCAGAACTGCTTGGAGTGCTCGAACTGCTCGAAGATCTTTACCGCGACCGAGACGTCGACCTCGCCATCCGCACCGCGGTGGGGCGTGTAGCTCAGCTCGCACAGCCCGGCGTGTCCGGTGCCGGCGTTGTGCCAGCCGTTCGACGCTTCGCCGGCGAACTCGCTGTGGGCTTCAAATAGGCGAATGCGGGCATTTGGCTTCAGG